>CBFHVP010000026.1:0-21628 GCA_965659315.1 uncultured Porticoccaceae bacterium
GATACTTTTGTTGAGGCCTGCTTATTCGATGGGGCTCTGGACTCTTCTTTGCGTAAATACAAAGCCTGTTCGCCCTGTAATATTGGTCTACAGCTATCAGTGAGTTGCAAGGCATTGTAGCTATCGAGCTCGACACGCAATAACCCACGCACGACTAATTGGCGGATAACCGAGCGCCACTGTGATTCATGGATACTACTGCCAATACCAAAGGTACTTAACTGCTGATGCTGATGTTGCAATACCTTATCAGTCTTTACACCACGCAACACCTGCATAATATGTACTGCACCAAAGCGCTGACCCGTGCGATACACACAGGACAATAACTTCTGAGCCACCTCAGTCGCATCCCAGGTCTCAGGCGGCAACTGACAGTTATCACAATTACCACATTGAGGCGGTGCCTGATCAGCAAAATAACGTAGCAGCACGCTACGCCGGCAACTAGTCACTTCACAGAGCCCCAGCATAGCATCTAACTTATGTCGCTCACTGCGCTTAAACTGCTCTGAACCATCAGAGGCCTGAACCATTTGTTGCAGACGTACGACATCCTGAAGACCGTAGACCATCCACGCCTCTGCAGGCTGCCCATCACGTCCCGCCCTTCCTGTTTCTTGATAATAAGCTTCTATACTTTTTGGTAGATCCAAATGCGCTACAAACCGCACATCTGGCTTATCGATACCCATTCCAAAAGCAATTGTTGCGACAATAATTACCGCATCCTCTCGCAAAAAACGCGTCTGGTGAGTATGCCGTAACTGCGAGGATAGTCCTGCATGATAGGGCAAAGCCGTGTAACCTTGTTGCGTTAGCCAAGCAGCGGTATCCTCAACTTTTTTCCGTGACAAACAATAAATTATTCCCGCCTCATGGCGACGCTGTTGTAAAAAGTCCAGCAACTGTTTTTTCGCTGCTGTTTTAACCCCGATGGCATAGCGAATATTAGGTCTATCAAAACCACTAATAAACGACTTTGCATTACCAAGTGACAATCGCTCGACAATCTCTTGGCGGGTACGTACATCTGCGGTCGCCGTAAGAGCAATTCTTGGCACAGCGGGAAAACGTTCATTTAACAAACTCAGTGATAGATAATCAGAGCGAAAATCATGTCCCCATTGCGATACACAATGTGCTTCATCAATAGCAAAAAGCGCCAACTGACAGCGACTTAGTAAATCTAAAGTGGTCTGTTGGATTAGACGCTCGGGGGCTACATACAGCAGATCCAGCTGGCCTGACAACAATTGTCGTTCAACAATTGCTTGGTCGCTATGGGAGAGCGTAGAGTTTAAGAAGCTGGCATTAATTCCCAATTGCAGCAAAGCGTCAACCTGATCCTGCATCAGTGCAATCAATGGCGACACAATAATACCCACACCATCGCGTATCAATGAGGGTACCTGATAACAGAGAGACTTACCGCCACCGGTGGGCATCAGCACCAGCGCATTATTGCCCGCACTGACATGCTCGATAATCTCAGCTTGGTGACCTCGAAAGCGATCATAGCCAAATAGGCTGTTTAAAATATCTAATGCTTTTGTGGACATAGGGTGGCTATATCACTGAGGTATGTAACACAATACTATAGTTGCCATTCGCTGCGCGCTGCGAAGCTATCGCCATTATTGGTAAAGCGAACAAATGATGGTGTGACTCGATAGAAGTTGCTGCGACCAAAAGCATCGCCAATCCGCATTTCCTGATCCGTCTGAGGACTATCAATCAGAGCTTTGATTTCGCTAAAGCGAGCAAAATAAAGCTCGCCAATTGCTGCCTCATCGGCCGAATCGACCGGAGCAATAGTGCCATAAATTTGTGCTCCGCGAATTGACTGCCAGTGACCATCGTAGTCGGAATAAATAGATAGCGCCGCAGCACCATCAACAGGCAAGCTTTGGATATGGCGACTATTCTCTGAAGAGAGAAAGTACAGAGCAAAGGGATCAATGCTGATATCAGCCACATATAGAACTGGAGCTGACCATGGACCGCAGGCATCGGCGCTGGCAATTGTCAACACAGACTCCTGGCAAAGAAACTGATTAAATTTGCCCCTGTCTTTAGACATTTCCCTGCCAGCGCTTAAGGCTACTTGTCTCAATATCAAACAAATCGAGAATACGCGCCACCGAATGATCGACAATATCATCCACCGTTTGCGGCTCGGTATAAAAAGCGGGTGATGGTGGACAGAGTATCGCGCCTATCTGGCTAGCCTTAAGCATTAATTCACAATGGCCGGTATGCAAAGGAGACTCTCTCGGCACGATCACTAACTTGCGCCGCTCTTTTAAAACAACGTCAGCCGCGCGAACAATTAAGTTATCAGCAAAGGAGTTGGCAATACCCGACAGTGTTTTCATCGAACAAGGCACTACAATCATACCCGCGGTTTTAAATGAACCACTGGCAATACTCGCACCGATATTTTTATTGTTGTGCACGACATCAGCCAAGGCCTCAACATCCTCAACTTTCCAGTCGGTCTCGATACCTATATTCATGCGACCCGCATTACTGAGGATTAAATGCGTTTCCACCGCCTCGCAGGCGGCAAGCATTTCCAATAAACGTATGCCATAGATAACACCGCTTGATCCAGAGATGCCAATAATAAGTCGCATAAGATATCCCTACAGATTAAGGTGTTATTTTGCCTTGTTTGTCCGCTCGAGAAAAGCCAAGCTAAGCAAGCTTGGCTTTTTCTTCGGCTTTTAAGTCTTTACGTAATACCTTACCGACATTGGTCATCGGCAAATCATCGCGAAATTCTACAAATTTAGGCACTTTGTAGCCCGCCATATGCTCTTTGCAGAACTCAATTACATGATCGGAATTGAGGTACGGATCGGTACTGACAACAAACATTTTAACCACTTCACCTGCTTTGGCATCAGGCACACCAATAGCAGCACATTGCGCTACATCGGGATGTAGAGTCAGTGCTTGCTCCAACTCGTTAGGATAGACATTGAAGCCCGACACAATAATCATATCCTTAAGCCGATCAACAATCTTGATGTAACCATCCTCTTCAACCATAACGATATCACCGGTGTGCAGCCAGCCATCGACAATCACTTCCGCGGTCTGTTCCTCGCGCCCATAGTAGCCCGCCATAACCTGATCACCACGGACACAGAGTTCGCCAATGCCGCCGACGTCCTGTTCCACGCCTGATTCATTAATCACTTTGATTTCAGTACCGGCGATGGGAACTCCAGCATAACCAATTCTTTCGTGCCCTGGTGGATTCATCGAGATAACCGGCGATGACTCGGTCATACCATAGCCCTCAGAAACCAGACAGCCTGTTATCGCATGCCAATCATTAGCCACTGATTCCATCAGTGCCATGCCACCAGATAGGGTTAAGCGCAGTCTCGAGAAATCTAACCTGAGAAAATCTTTGTTTTGCATTAACGCGACAAATAAAGAGTTAAGGCCACAGAAGATATCAAATTTTACATTTTTAATCGCGCTGACAAATTGGGGAATATTGCGTGGGTCAGGAATCAATACCGAATGTCCACGGGAAGCCGGTAATAGCCCCAAACATAGGGAAAAAGCGTAAATATGATACAGCGGCAATGGCGCCACCATGGTGCTGTGCTTAATCCCATCTTCATCATCGGCGATAACGTCCAATGCTTGAGCAATATTAGACATCATAGATTTCTGCGTCAGCATTACACCCTTAGAAGCGCCGGTGGTGCCTCCAGTGTACTGCAGTGCCGTAACGTCATCTGGCTGAGCGCGGTGCACACTGTAATTACTACTGCCGGTTAACAACTCAGGAAAGGCAATCCAGTTACCTTTTGGTAACGATGGACGCTTACCCATCAATGTCATAGCAGTACGCAGTAGGCCCCGTCGCGGCTGTGTTATTAAATCTATCGGCCGAGTCACCACCACATGCTCAATATTGGTGTCTGGCAGAGCCTCACATAATGTATCGTAAAAGGCATCGAGCACCACCACAGCTTTGACATTGGCGTCATTAAACTGGTGTACTAATTCTCGAACCGTATACATGGGATTGGTATTAACTACCACCAAGCCCAGCTTCCATGCCGCGATCACCACCACCGGATACTGAATCAGATTGGGGAGTTGCACTGCAATACGATCGCCCGGCACTAACTTAAGCTGCTTTTGAAAATAGCTGGCAACGCGTCGAGATAATTGATCCACCTCACCATATGACAGCGTCTGACCTAGGCAGGTGAAAGCTGGACTCTGATTCGAATCCGTTACTGACTGATTCCACAGTTCAAGGAGAGACCGTGCAGGCAGATCCGGTTGCTTTGTGGATAAGCCTAATTTTTTTTGTGCTTGCTTAACGGCGTCTTGAACGCGCATAGAATATCACCTAGATCATATTTATTTTATCAGTAACTACCGCAATGCTACTGTGGCTAGTTTATATCGCTATTTTGATAGCTTTGCCATGCCTTTTTCTAAGCCGGCTAAAGTCATAGGGTACATCTTATCCTCAACTAGCTCTTTAATCATCTGAATTGACGGCGTATATTCCCAGTACTTCTCCTGCACTGGGTTAATCCAGATGAGTTTGTCATAGGTCTCCGCCATGCGCTGCATCCATACCGCACCGGATTCTTCATTATGGTATTCAACACTGCCACCAGGGCTGGTCACTTCATAGGGTGCCATGCTCGCGTCGCCGACATAAATAACCTTGTAATCCGACGAATATTTATGCATCAAATCGAAAGTCGACATCTGCTCATCGCGACGGCGATGATTATCTTTCCATACATAGTCATACATGCAGTTATGGAAATAAAAATACTCAAGGTGTTTAAACTCTGTTTTCGCGGCAGAAAACAGCTCTTCGCACAGGCGCACATAGGGATCCATCGAGCCCCCCACATCAAAGAATATCAACACTTTTACTGCGTTATGTCGCTCGGGCACCATCTTAATGTCGAGATAACCGGCATTGCGTGCGGTACTGCCAATAGTATCGTCTAAATCCAACTGATCCGCAGCGCCCTCGCGCGCAAACTTGCGCAACCGACGCAGCGCCACCTTGATATTGCGCGTGCCAATCTCCACCGAATCATCGAGATCCTGATATTGCCGCTCATCCCAGACCTTGACCGCAGTCCCCTTGCCGCCGGGGCCACCAATGCGAATCCCCTCAGGGTTAAAACCACCATGACCAAAAGGCGAGGTACCGTTGGTGCCGACCCATTTATTACCGCCCTCATGACGCTTCTTTTGTTCTTCAAGGCGCTTCTTAAACTCTTCAATAAGCTTTTCAAGGCCACCTAAGCTCTCAATTTTAGCTTTCTCTTCTTCGCTAAAGTGTTTTTCAAATTCCTTGCGAAGCCAATCTTCCGGAATCAATGCTTCGATAATACCGTCAATATTTTCGAGATTTTTAAAATAGGCACCGAACGCTTTATCAAAGCGATCATAAAACTTCTCATCTTTCACCATTACCGTGCGGGCCAGCAAATAAAAATCATCAATTGAACCAAAAGCAAGGTGATTATCCATGGCATCAAGCAGGTCTAATAGCTCGCGAATAGAGACAGGGACCTTGGCTTTTTTTAAGGTATAAAAGAAATTTATCAGCATGAGATCAGCTTTTATTGCCCAGCGCGGCGCGTCATAAATGCCAAGCGCTCCAACAAATGCACGTCCTGCTCATTTTTAAGCAATGCACCATACAGGGGTGGAATCGCCTTAGTCGGATCGCGATTGGTGAGAATATCCTCAGGTATATCGTCTGACATGACTAACTTTAGCCAATCTACCAACTCCGATGTTGAAGGCTTTTTCTTTAACCCCGGAATTTTGCGCACATCAAAAAAGATATCCAGTGCTTCGTCGACCAGTTTCTTTTTAATCTTGGGGAAATGCACATCAATAATGCGTTGCATGGTGCTGCGGTCAGGGAAGTTAATAAAGTGAAAGAAACAGCGGCGCAAAAAGGCATCGGGCAGCTCTTTTTCATTATTACTGGTAATAATAACAATGGGGCGCTGAACAGCTTTAATGGTTTCACCCGTTTCATAAACATGGAATTCCATCTTATCTAACTCAAGCAGAAGGTCGTTGGGGAATTCAATATCGGCTTTATCGATCTCATCAATAAGTAACACTACCTGCTGGTCGGCTGTAAACGCTTCCCATAATTTACCGCGCTTGATGTAATTGCCAATATCATGCACCTTGTCACTGCCAAGTTGCGAATCACGCAAACGTGACACTGCATCGTATTCATACAAACCCTGCTGGGCTTTAGTGGTTGATTTGATATGCCAAGATAACAGGGGCATACCCAAAGACTTGGCAACCTCTTCCGCCAACAATGTTTTTCCGGTACCTGGCTCACCTTTGATCAACAGTGGGCGTTGCAGAGTAACGGCAGCGTTTACCGCCATCTGCAATTCTTCAGTGGCGACATAGTTGTCAGTTCCTGTAAATTTCATAGTGTTTAGATCCATTTTGGTGCAAAGTATTTAAATAAGCCCCGCATGATAATCTAATCCGCTCAGCGTTTTAATCAAAAATTAGCAATTACAGGGCTAAAATAGCCAAAATTGACAGTTTGTATGACCGAATAGTTTTACTCCTTCAGATTCAGGGTGTTTCCCTATTGAATCTGGCCTGTTAGCATAATCGCAATCTGCCAAATAATTAAAAACAACAAGGGATCAACGACAATTATGCTTAACCCTGCATCAAATACCTTAATGGGCCACCCCAAAGGTCTGTATATCTGCTTTGCCACTGAATTCTGGGAACGCTTCTCCTTCTATGGCATGAAGTACCTGCTCCTGCTCTATCTGACCAAATATCATTTATTTACCGATTCAATGGGCCTCGATGTTCTGGCTAGCTATGCTGCTATGGTCTACGCCATGCCGGTGGTCGGTGGGGTATTGGCAGATCGCTATTTGGGTATGCGCAAGGCCGTTACTTTTGGTGGCTGCCTGCTGGTGCTTGGCCACTTAGGTATGGCCTACGAGGGTCAGCAAGCTTTTGTGCAAGGCGAAACCATTATTCGGGATGATCAAGCGCTCAGTGTATTCTATCTATCACTGTCTCTCATTATCGTCGGTGTTGGTTTTCTCAAACCGAATATCTCTACCATTGTCGGTAAACTCTATGAGGAAAATGATCCCCGCCGTGACGCTGGTTTCACCATCTTCTACATGGGTATCAATATGGGGGCACTGTGCGCCACATTACTGTGCGGCTATTTGGGCGAGACCTATGGTTGGGGTTATGGCTTTGGTGCGGCAGGTATCGGCATGGTGTTTGGCCTACTGGTTTTCCAAGCGGGGCAAAACCATTTACAGGGTCATGCTGAGCCTCATGATCCGGCTCTACTCAAACAGAACTCGTGGTTTGGAATCAACAAAGAATGGGCTATCTACATCAGTGCCGTTGCGTCATTGGCGCTAATTTGGAATATGATCCAGCATGCGCACAGAGTTGAATGGCTACTTAATGGACTAAGCGTTGCGGTTATCTCGTGGCTGCTTTTTTTCATCTTGAAAAAATGCGATGCAGTGGAGCGCGGGCGAATGATTGTATTAATGATACTGACCTTCTCCACTGTCGTGTTTTGGGCGTTGTTTGCGCAGTCAGCAGCCTCTATGACTCTGTTTGCCGATAGAGTAACCGACCGCGCACTGTTTGGCATGGATCTTACTGCCAGTCAGTATGGCTCCTTTAATGCCGCTTTTATTATTCTATTGGCACCGCTATTTGCCTCGATTTGGATACTATTGGGACGCCGCGGGTGGGAACCCAGCACGCCGGTTAAATTTGGCCTCGGTATTATGTTTGCTGGCTTAGGTTTTGGTGCGTTAATGTTGGGTGCCGCTAATACCAATGACGCCGGCTTGGTACTTGGTTGGTGGCTTGTATTAGCTTACCTACTGCATACCATGGGTGAACTGTGCCTTTCACCAGTGGGACTCTCGGCTGTCACCAAGCTGTCGGTGCCCCGCATCGTTGGCCTTATGATGGGCACTTGGTTTTTAGCCTCAGCCTATTCAGAGTATGTCGCTGCACAGCTATCCAAGATAGCTGCCATCGATAGCGCTGCAACCGGCATCATCGATAGAGCCTCAGCATTGGCTAGCTACAATGAACTGTTTACCTTTCTGTTTTTTATCGGCTGTGGCTTTGGTGTATTGATGTTGCTTATTTCACCAATTCTGAAAAAACATATGCACGGCATCCACTGATTATGGAGACAGGTATCCCTTGACCGGGGTACCTGTTTTTATTTTCTTCAGTAATGCCCCAGCCCCTCTAAAACCGACAATCGACATGGCCGTAACCATCCCTGCATTCAAGGCCCCCACCACCCCACAACTGAGAATATCCTGACCGGTTAAATACAGACCGGGCAATGCGGTTCGAGGTTTTAACCAATCTTGTTGAAAACGGTTTTTAGTATGCGCAAGGCCATAGGCTTGGCCGTATTCATAGCGACAGAAATGGCTAGTGGATAGCGATGTTGATACTTCCGCATAATCAATTTTACCCTGCAAATGTGGCATTTGCTTATACAGCGCAGCCAACATTCGGTCGGATAGATCCTGCTTGAGTGCCTCATAATCCTCACCGCGCTTACCCCAGGTTTTTCCCGCCCACTGCCGATATTGTTCGTAGTCACAGGGTCCACTGACGATTTCAATCGTTGAGCGACCCGGATAACGACGCTGAAAATCAGGATCTTTGGCGGAGGGAAATGATACATAAACTAATGGCAGTGGTGCACTGGGATCCTGCCGAATCGCTGCAACATTTTTATCATGATGCTGATCCAAATAAATCCACAGATTGGTTTTCGGTAATTGTAATTCTTCAGCGGTGCCCTTTAAGCCAATATACATGCCCAAATGAGACATCGAATGATCTAGGGCTGTCACTTTTTGGCGATAGCCCAATTTTTCGCTAACAGCGCTCGGCAATAGCTGATCAAAGGTATTCACAACACCTGCATTACTAATAATTGTTGGCGCATAAAGACAGTGACCATCAGCCATTCTGACACCAGTAGCGCGATTGTCGGCAACAATAATCTCTTTAACATCGGCATAGGTAAACACATCACCACCACCCGATTGTATTTGTGGAATAATGGTTTCAGCCATTTTCGAGGCCCCACCCACGGGGTAGAAACCGCCATTAAAATAATGACCCGCAATCAGAGCATGCATTAAAAACACGGACTCTTTAGGTGGACAGCCATGATCACCCCATTGACCGCAGAGCACTGCAATCAGCTTTTCATTATCGGTGATACCTCTGAGCACATTGTAGGAACTATCGAGTACCTTTTTAGGCAGGCTGTAGCCGGGTAACCATGACATTAATTTACCAATCAGAGGCGGCATGGCCTTTACCTGGCCTACTCGCCGCATATACTGTGCGGTCTCTTTGACTAGCACCATATATCGATCAATCGCTTGATGATCATTGGGAAATTGCTGTTTTAAACTCGCTGTGAAATTATCTTTGCCGGTAACAAAATCAAAGATCTCGTCGCCGAGTACAATGCGATCATAGACTTTATCCATTGCCGCCCATTGCAACTGGCCAGCGGAGATAAAATCAAATAGTCGGCGACCGGCGCTCTTGCGACCCATCTCACCAATGTAATGCACTCCCACGTCCCATTCATAGCCATTGCGCTCGTAGGCATGGGTAAAACCACCAGCGGTATAATGCTGCTCCAGCACAATCACCTTTTTGCCTAACTGCGACAATAGCGCTGCACTAGTCAGACCACCAATTCCAGAGCCAATCACGATAACATCATAATCATCGGCAACGCGGTCAGCGCGATAACGCTTACCAATCCGCAATTGGCTGGCACTGATTTTTGTCTTATTTACTTTAGAAGATGTAGAAGATTTAGAGTGCTTAGTGTGCTTAGTGGTAGATGGCTCGGTCATGCACAGCCCCTATTATTATGATTATTAATGAGTTTGCCGATTAGTCGGTGGGATCGGCTGCCGGTGTCGATGACGATGTTTTAAATCGTGATATTAATAACCGTACGATAAAATAGAACATTAGCCCTATCACCGCTATCGCTAATATGGGTGCCAGTGCTCGCTGGAAACCCATATCATTCCCAGACGCCAATAGACCTTCGTACAGGCTGACAAAAAATGCTGGTGCCAGATGCGGGTCATCGCGATAAGCAGTCACTGGCGTAAAAAATACTATCACCGCCAACATCATGACAATATGCCGAATAGCGGCCACCGTTATCTTGCGTACGAGTAACCACAGACACAATAACAGGCACAGCGCACCTGAAGAGTAGGCTATCCAGCCCCACAAATAATTTTCTGCACTGTACATAGTTAATCAACCCACTGAATTATATGGTCTTCAATATCGTCATCATCGACATCGAGTTCGGATATTACTCGCCCTTGTAACGAGGCGCCATAGCTGTGCAAGGTTTGTCGCGAACCAGTAATAAGATGATGCCACTCTGGCAATGGTTTGCCAGCGGCAACCAATCGGTAAGAGCAACTTGTTGGCAACCAGGATAAAGCGTGAATATTTTCTTTATCCAGTTTAATACAATCATCAACGACGTTATGCCGACCCTCATAATCGCCACATCTGCAACTGTTAATATCGAGCAATTCACAGCTGACGTTAGTATAAAATATTTCATCATTGTCAGAATCTTGCAATTTTACTAAGCAGCATTTAGCACAACCATCGCAGAGTAATTCCCACTCCTCTGCGTTCATTTGCTCAAGACTTTTTGTCTGCCAAAACTGCGTCATAATAAATTAGTGTTGCTGCTGATGAGGATATTTAACCGGCGGCATCTGCAGATAGAAGCCATTTTCACTTAGCTCTGCCATCACTTTAAGAATATCTGCTCGTGCTAATTTACGCGATTCAGTCAGCACTAATGTGGTGACTAATGTTAGCTCACCAAATCCATGTAACAGAGCCTCTGGCACATTCTCCAGCCCATCCGGCTTCGGCACATAGAGGTACATTTCGTCTTTTTTCTCACCTTTGTAGATATCGCAGAGAATTTTTTGTTTTGTGCTTTCAGTCATAATAGATCGCTATTGTTGAGTACTGCCTGAAGCGCAGGCTGGACACCAGACTGCCTCCAACCCTGCGTAAGCCTCACCGGCCAGAGGCATTGTCCCGCCATTGAACTGCGCAGAATATCTTCAAGTTCTTTCTTATTACACAAAAATTCTTGCGGCACCTGCATCCGTTCAGCAACGCTGGCCAGCGCACTGCGCATTTCTTTCATTAAACTATTTACTGCTTTGGGCAATGGCATGGGTATCGCTGCTATTTCACGGTCATTATTTGCTTGCTCAATCTGCTGCAACACCATCGGTCCCAACCGCTTGATCGATCGAGGGTACCAATCATCAATACCATATAGTTGCGAATTCGATGATGGCAAGCGTTTAGCTAATTCCAACAATACAGAGTCTTTAATAATATGTGCCCGCGGCTTATTGAGCGTTCGCGCCCGCTCTTCACGCCAATCGCATAGGCGATTAAGCGCAGTCAGCGACTCACTGCCGAGACGCCAAGCGCCTTTAACTCGCTGATAGTAATTTTGGTAATCTTTGCGCCCCTCAACCAAATTAAATAGCGCAATAGTCTCTTCCTCAAACCATTCCCCACGCTGTTGCTCTACCAAGCGCTGACTGAGGATCCGCTCCATAGCATGGAGATATTCAACATCCACCGCAGCATAATCCAGTTGCCGCTCAGTCAGTGGGCGAGCAAGCCAATCGGATCGTGTTTCCTGTTTATCCAATTCGACATCAAACAGGGTTTGCACCAGCCGTGCATAGCCCATGCAGTAGCCTATATTAGTGATACCCGCGGCGATCTGAGTATCAAAAATTGTCACCGGACATATATCCAGTGCATGGTCTAATACCTCCAGATCCTCTGCGCAGGCATGGAAGATTAAACATTTTTGAGCATCTTCCAGTAACGCTTTTAGCGGAGCAAAATCATTGATTGCCAACACATCAATCAACCAACAGTGCTGACCATCGGAAATCTGAATCAGAGCTATCTTCGGATAGAAGGTGTCAGTGCGAATAAACTCTGTGTCTACCGCCAGTTTTGCAATATCAGCCAACTGGACACACATTTTATTTAGTGCTACATCAGTATCAATCCATTGCTTCATTTACAGCGCCTTTCTACTCTGCAATGCCATATTTAGCGTACCACCATCGACATACTCCAACTCACCTCCCATAGGCACACCGTAGGCAATTCGGGAGACAGTAACGCCCAATGCTTTTGCCTTATCAGCAATAAAATGGGCTGTTGCTTCACCCTCAACGGTGAGATTAGTCGCCAAGATTAGCTCCGTCACTTGATCATTGACCAAACGCTCGATCAATTGATCTATGCCCAGCTGTTCAGGACCAATACCATCAATGGGACTGAGATGTCCGAGCAATACAAAATACTTGCCTTGAAAACTACCGGCCTGTTCTATGGCATAGAGATCGGCAGGGTTTTCGACCACACAGATTTGTGCATTATTGCGACGGCTATTACTGCAAATTGTACATTGCTCGAGCTCTGTTAAAGTACGGCACATTCGGCAGCGGCCCACTTTTTCTATCGCCTCAACGATCGATTCTGCCAATCTAGCCGCGCCTTCTTTATCGCGCTCTAACAGTTGCAATGCCATACGCTGCGCTGATTTAGCACCGACGCCAGGCAGTACTCGCAACGCATCAATCAGTTGATCTATTATATTTCCGTACAAGGAGGAGTCCGCCCGCGGCTAGAATGGCATTTTGAAACCCGGAGGTAGGTCTATACCGCCGGTCAGAGAACTCAACGCATCTTTACTTTGCGCCTCTACTTTGCGCACTGCATCATTCACCGCGGCAGCCAACAAATCTTCGAGAAACTCTTTATCTTCGCTCATTAATGAGGGATCCAAGGTCACTTTGCGCACATCGTGGCGCCCAGTCATAACCACTTGAACCATACCGGCACCCGACTCTCCGGTCACTTCAGCGCTAGCGGCCTGTTCCTGCATGGCGGACATTTTTTCCTGCATCTGCTGCGCTTGTTTCATTAAATTATTAATATCCATTACTTCCTCAAGTCTATTTAATCGATGGGCCGGACGGATTTCTCGTCCAATTCGCCATCAAATAACTGTTTAAATTTCATCACTGACGGATCCGAGTTTAATGTTTGTACTGCTATAGCCAAGCGTTCGGATTTCTCACGAATATCAGCCGCTCGCGGCGTTTCCTGCTCAGCGACACCAAAACTAATCTCAACAGACAATTGTTGGCCAAAATACTCTGATAGAGCCACACCCAGACTTTGCTGATGAGCGGTGTCATAGAGGCTAGTTTCATCGCTATCGATCAGAAAACTCAGTTGATTACCTTGGCGGCCCTGATAAAGACAATGACTGGCAATCTCGCCTAAAGAGGCGCCGATATACAATTGCTTGCGAATATCAATCCAATTTTGCGGGCTAAAATCATCTAATGCTATTTTTTCTAGGGCTGGTTGCTCAGCCACGAGCATAGGTTCAATGGCCGTCGCGGTGGCGGCGCTATGGTCTTGAACTAAACTGACCGGTGGCGGTTGCTCAGATGCCGGTGCACTGGATTCAGGGGCAGCAACCTCGATGTTCACTTCAGCTGCTGTAGCCTCAGACTTTTTTGCTGGAGGCTCCGCCTCCTGGGGAGCGCTTACCGGGCTGTCCTGCCTACTAGTCGGGTTGGCATCGGGACGAAATGCCAGTGCCCGCAACAACACCATTTCAAAACCTGATTTAAGGTCTGGTGCCAAATGCAGATCTTTACGCCCGAGCAAACAGATTTGATAGAACAGTTGCACATCTTCTTTACTGCTCAGTGCCGCTAGATCAAGAAGCTCTGAATAATGACTTACGCCTTTGTCTAACGCCTCGGGCACAGTCTGCAAAATTGCCACCTGATGCCAAATCGACAAAATATCTGACAGCGCCGCATCATAGTCTGGCGACTGCTCTGCCATACGCGCAATGGCCGCCATCACATCGACACCTGTACCGCTGGCCAAAGCTTTACTGATATCCACCACATAGGCGCGCTCGATAGTACCGAGCATGGCACTGACATCAGCATCATTAATTTGCCCACCACCATGACCAATAGCTTGGTCAGTAAGACTGAGTGCATCGCGCATACTGCCATCGGCCGCCCGCGCCAGTGACCATAGAGCTGCTTCTTCAAAAGGCACTTTTTCTTCACCTAGCACAAATTGCAGGTGCTCAGTAATACGCTCGGCACTGAGATTTTTTAGGTTAAATTGCAAACAGCGCGACAATACCGTAATCGGTAATTTTTGCGGGTCGGTGGTGGCAAATAAAAATTTAACATGGGGTGGAGGTTCTTCAAGGGTCTTAAGTAAAGCGGCAAAGCTGGACTTGGACAGCATATGCACTTCGTCAATTAAATAGATTTTGTAGCGACCTCTTGAGGGCGCGTACTGCACATTGTCGAGCAGGTCACGCATATCATCGACACCGGTGCGCGATGCCGCATCGACCTCAATCAAATCGATAAACCGCCCCTCAGTAATTTCCAGACAGCTGGCGCAAGTACCACAGGGAACCGAGCTTACGCCCTGCTCACAGTTTAAACATTTCGAAAGAATACGACCGATGGTAGTTTTACCCACACCGCGGGTTCCAGTGAACAGATAGGCATGATGCAAGCGGTCATTGTCCAGCGCATTGATCAATGCCTGCAACACATGTTCCTGCCCCGCCATTTCGGCAAAGGAGCGCGGGCGCCACTTACGGGCTAGAACCTGATAACTCATAGCTGCATCTGTTGTGGTGAAAAACAGTCATTATAGGGAGATAACAGGGGCGCGGAAAGGGCTAATGGCGATGACCCCCAGTAGCCACACCTCGGCACACAGCGTAACCACTACCGTTGCTCCCTTCCGGGCCTGGCGGGGTTCGCGGCTGGCTGTTGCGAGGGGACCAAAGGGGGCCACCATTAAAGCGTCGCGCGGGATTATCCGAGGTTTGCTCGACAAGTGCAACAGCCGCGCATCGGTGAGAGCCGAAACTGACTAAAAAGATGCCTTACTACAGGAACCGCGGGTTATTCTTCCCATCGTTGGCTAGCTTGTTTACACTTACCCGCGTGGCTCGTACCACTTGTTTATAAAATAAAAATTAAGGATGTCTAGACAATGGAGCCGCTGGTCTCAGTCTCAAATCCAAAGCAAATTAATATGCTGGCAGTGACTCTGCTGTGCAGCCTCTTGCTGATTGGCTGTGGTAGCACAGAGAACAATGTTACCCAAGGCAATCGTACCGGCACATTGCACTGGGGTAATGGTACTGAACCGCAGAGTTTGGACCCGCATATTGCAACCGGTGTACCGGAGCACAAAATTATTAGTGCGCTAATGGAAGGCTTGGTACTAAAAGACCGTGCAACGCTGGAGCCTAAACCGGGTGTCGCTAAGTCTTGGGATATCAGTGACGATGGCCTTGTGTACACATTCCACCTGCGCGACAACGCCCGCTGGTCAAATGGTGACCCGCATAATGCTCATGATTATGTCTGGTCTTGGTGGCGAGCTCTGCAACCGGCTCTGGGCAATCTCTACGCCTATATGTATTTTTCCATCGATAATGCCAAAGAATATTATGAGGGCGAGATCAGCGATTTTGAACAAGTAGGTGTAAAAGCGCTGGATGATCTAACACTGCAGGTTACTCTAAAAAATCCCACACCATATTTTTTACAGCTTCTCGATCATTACAGCCTCTACCCAGTCCATCGCGCTACGGTGGAAAAGTTTGGTACCGCAGATCAACGTGGTACCCGATGGACCTATGAAGGCAATCTTGTCAGTAATGGTGCATTTCAACTACTCGACTGGAAAATTAATCGACGCGTCGTTGTTGAGCGCAACCCCTATTATTGGAATGCAGACCGGGTGCGGCTCAATAATATTGTTTATTACCCCACCGAAAATGCTGTTACCGAGGAACGTATGTTTCGTGCGGGGCAACTTCATTACAGTGGCACCGTGCCCGCTGATAAGATAGCCGCTTATCAGGACAGCAATGATCCTGCACTGCGTATCAGCCCTTACTTAGGCATCTACTTTTATCGAATGAATGTGCGCGTTCCACAACTACAGGATAAACGCGTTCGCCGCGCACTTGGCATGACCATTGATCGTGATCAGATTACCCAGCGTATTCTTAAAGCCGGTCAAATCCCTGCCTATGCCATGACGCCTCCGGGCACTATGGGTTATTACCCACAGAGTGATCTGCGCTTTGATCCACAGGCAGCACGACAGCTTTTAGCTGATGCCGGCTATCCCAATGGCGAGGGCTTTCCAAGCACAGAAATTCTCTACAACACCAGCGAAGGTCATCGCAAAATAGCTGTCGCCATCCAACAGATGTGGAAGCAACACCTTAATATCGATGTCACCTTGCTCAATCAGGAATGGAAGGTCTATCTCAATAGCGAGGCGATCGGTGATTATCAGATCTCACGCGCCGGTTGGATTGGCGACTATGTTGACCCCAATAACTTTCTCGATATGTTTCTCTGCAATGGCGGCAATAACCGCACTGGCTGGTGTAACCCAGACTACGACAAGCTGATATTGACCGATGCCGCAGAGGCCAAAACCCATGCCGAACGACTGGCTATTTTTACTCAGGCAGAGAAAATGCTACTGGCGGATATGCCGGTAATACCGATTTATATCTATACCTCCAATAATCTTGTCGATCCATCAGTTAAAAACTTTAGTGGCAATATTCTTAATCAACCCTCTTTTAGTGAGATCTATCTCGAGCCCAACCAAGAGGGCCAACCATAATGCTAAGATTTGCGCTTGGTCGTCTCCTGCAAGCCATTCCGGTATTGCTTATTGTTATTAGCGCGACCTTTTTGTTGGTACACAGTGCTCCAGGCGGCCCCTTCTCTGCCGACAAAGCAGTGCCACCCGAGGTGATTCGCGCTTTGGAGGCGCAGTACAATCTCGATCAACCGCTATGGCAGCAATATCTCAGTTATTTGGGTGATGTATTGCAAGGGGACCTAGGACCTTCATTTAAATACTCCGGGCGCACGGTCAATGAGTTAATTGCCGCTGGCCTACCCGCCACTGCAGAATTAGCCCTCTATGCAATGTTAGTCGCTCTAGTAATTGGCGTTAGTGCCGGAGTATTGGCAGCTATTCGGCCTAATACTATGCAAGATTATCTGCCCATGTCAGCGGCGATGCTGGGCATCTGTATGCCCTCTTTCCTCCTTGGCCCGCTATTGGTGTTAGTGTTTGGCATTCATCTGGAATGGCTACCGGTATCGGGTTGGGGTGATATTCCCGGCGATAAAATTTTACCGGCCATCACATTAGGGACAGGATATGCTGCCTATATTGCAAGACTATCTCGCGGCGGTATGCTTGAGGTACTGTCACAGGACTATATCCGCACCGCTCGAGCCAAAGGTCTATCAGAGCCATTAATTATTTTTAAACATGCACTTCGCGGCGGCTTGATTCCAGTGGTGGCTTTTTTGGGTCCGGCTTTTGCCGGTTTGCTCGGCGGCTCATTTGTGGTCGAGACCATCTTCCAAATACCCGGTTTAGGACGCTTTTATGTGCAAGCCGCATTTAATCGCGACTACACCATGATCTTAGGCATGACCATATTCTTCGCTGCCTTGATTACGCTATTTAATCTATTGTCCGATATGTTGGCTCTGTGGCTAAATCCAAAGCTGCGCCAACAGGGTGGAGGACAGCACTAATGGACAGCCAAATTCTCAGCGAGGAAAAAGGTAGCTCATTGTGGCGCGACGCTTGGATTAAGCTAAGCAAAAACTATCTTGCCTTGTTCGGTCTGGCGCTTATCGTCCTGCTCTGTGTGGTATCACTACTGACACCATGGATAGCGCCCTATGGCTATGAGGAACAAAATCTTATGCTCGGCGCCACTGCGCCCTCATTACAGCACTGGTTAGGCACCGATATTTTTGGTCGCGATATGCTCACGCGCATTATGTACGGTGGCCGTGTCTCGCTGACCGTTGGCTTTATCGCCACTGCTGTGGCACTGATTATCGGCGTGTTGTGGGGTGCGATTGCCGGTTTTGTTGGCGGCCGCGTCGATGCGGTAATGATGCGTATTGTCGATATTATGTACGCCTTGCCCTTTATGATTTTTATTGTGCTGCTGATGGTTGTCTTCGGGCGCAATATCCTGCTGCTATTTGTGGCTATCGGTGCAGTGGAATGGCTTACCATGGCACGCATTGTGCGCAGTCAGGTAATGAATTTGCGTAAGCAGGAGTTTATCGAAGCTGCTTACTCAATGGGGCTCTCGCAATGGACCATTATTCGACGCCATATTATTCCCAATACATTGGGACCAGTGATTGTCTACACCACCTTAACCATCCCCAGTGTAATGTTACTGGAGGCTTTTCTCAGCTTTTTAGGTCTAGGTATCCAGCCACCGCAAAGCTCTTGGGGTCTGCTGATTAATTATGGTGTTGAAACCATGGAGGAATACCCCTGGTTACTGATTTTCCCTGGGATTACCCTATCACTCACGCTATTTGCCCTAAATTTTCTTGGCGATGGCCTACGCGATGCGCTCGATCCACGCGCATCAAAAGACTGATACAGGACACACCAATGGCCCTTCTTGATGTCAATGAACTTAAAATCTATTTTCATACCAGAGATGGTGTGGTCAAGGCCGTTGATGATGTCAGCTTTTCCGTTGATAACGGTGAAACCCTCGCCATCGTCGGGGAGTCTGGTTCAGGCAAATCAGTCACCTGCTATAGTCTGCTGGATTTACTGCCGAAACCACCCGCCAAGATTGAAGCCGGTAGTGCCCTATTTGACGGTGAGGATTTATTCACCTGCAGTCGCGAGCGTATGCGCCGCATCCGTGGCAATGATATCGCGGTGATTTTTCAAGATCCGATGACCTCATTGAATCCCTTTATCAGCATTGGCGAGCAATTAATAGAACCGCTGATTTATCATCCAGATAAAAACTGTCGGCTGAGTCGAGATGCTGCACAGACAAGAGCCATCGCGTTATTAGATGAGGTGGGCATTGTCGATCCGCACAGTCGTTTTCACTGCTATGCCCACGAGTTTTCGGGCGGTATGCGTCAACGGGTAATGATTGCTATGGCGCTGATTACGCAACCCAGATTACTGATTTGCGATGAACCGACCACCGCATTAGATGTGACCATACAGGCACAAATACTCGAACTGATCAAAAAATTGCAGCAAAGCCGTGATATGGCCGTTATTTTTATTAGCCATGATCTCGGTGTTGTGGCCGGTATTGCCGATAAAATTATGGTTATGTGTCAGGGCACAGTGCGCGAAACGGGCGACACAGAAGCGATTTTTTATCACAGCGACAATGCCTACACTAAGAGTCTCTTGGCCGCTATTCCGAGCGGCGCAAAAACCATGGAAAACAGGGCTGAAGCCGGCCAGCCATTAATTGAGGTCAGCCATCTAAAAACCTATTTTAATGATTACTCAAGCCCTGCGGCGCGAACTGAAAAACGTCAGATAAAAGCTGTGGATGATGTATCGCTATCAATACAACGCGGTGAGATTCTTGGCCTGGTAGGAGAATCTGGCTCGGGCAAATCAACTCTTGGTCGAGCGATTCTGCAACTCGCACCCACCACATCTGGTACCGTCAGTGTCGATGGCACAGTATTAAGCAGCCTCAACGCGACGCAATTGCTGCCGTGGCGTAAACGTATGCAAATGATTTTCCAAGACCCCTACGCCTCGCTTAATCCGCGTATGACGGTGTACCAGACATTGGCCGAACCCCTGCTTTATCAGAGTCTTGCCGACAGCAGCACTATCGATCAACAGGTACAACAGTTGATGGATGATGTCGGTCTAGCCAGAGCCAATATGCGCAAATATCCCCATGAATTTTCCGGTGGTCAGCGCCAGCGTATCGCTATTGGTCGCGCCATTGCCAGCAAACCGGATTTTATTGTTGCTGATGAACCCGTATCGGCACTGGATGTCACCATTCAGGCACAAGTGCTAGAGCTGATTCTGTCATTGGTAGAGCGCCACAATTTGACCATGCTATTTATCTCTCACGATCTATCCGTGGTGCGTACTATTTCGGATCGCGTGATGGTTATGCATCATGGTGTACTTATAGAACAGGGAGCTACCGAAGCACTGTGGGCCAAGCCTGAACAGGCCTATACTCAGGATCTACTCAGCGCGATTCCTCTCGCAGATCCGCAAAAAGAACGCAGTCGCTTGTCTTCTCGTTAACGCAGCGGTATTTTATAAATATCTCCATGGCACAACAATCTCGCACTCTTTTCAGCTGCAGCTAATGCCAGTACCACGCAAACCACAGTAACCTGCAGGGTTCTTAGCCAAATACTGTTGATGGTATTCCTCTGCATAGTAAAAAGTAGGTGCGATAAGAATTTCTGAGGTGATAGCACCATAACCAAGCTCGGTAAGCTGTTGCTGTACTGACTGCGCTGATAATTTGGCCGCCTCAAGCTGTGTTGAACTAGTGCAGTAAATGGCCGAACGGTACTGTGAACCGCGATCATTGCCCTGACGCATACCTTGAGTGGGATCATGGGCCTCCCAAAACACCGCCAGTAATTGGTTGTAACTAGTCAGCTCAGGATCAAATACCACCAGCACCACTTCGGTATGCCCAGTTAAACCGCTACAGGTTTCCTCATAAGTAGGATTTGGCGTGTGACCACCGGCATAACCAACAGCTGTTGTCACCACCCCAGCCTGTTGCCAGAAACGACGTTCGGCACCCCAAAAGCAGCCCATAGCAAAGTAGGCTGTATGCAAACCCTCGGCGAAAGGACCTTTAATCGGCTGGTTATTAATAAAATTTAGATTATTGACTGGCATCTCAGTGTTGCGCCCTGGCAGGGCTTGATCGGCCGTCGGTATTTCTGAGGATTTAAAAAACATCATTGCACCCAGTTTACAGCGTAGCCAGACCGCGCTCGAGATCCGCTTTAATATCAATGATATCTTCTAGACCCACCGCGACACGGATCAAACCATCACCAATACCTGCCTGGGTTCTCTCTTCATCCGACAAGCGACCGTGAGTGGTAGTTGCTGGATGGACAATGGTGGTTTTAGCATCACCTAAATTTGCTGTCAGCGATAGCATTTCTGTACTGTCGATCACGCGCCATGCAGCCGCTTGCCCACCCGCCACTTCAAAGGCGACAACACCACCAAAATCAGACTGTTGTTTTTTCGCCAATGTATGTCCGGAGTGATTGGCTAGGCCACTATAGTAAACCTTGGCAACTGCTGGATGCTCCTGCAGCCAATTGGCCAATGCCGCAGCATTGGCAGAATGAGCCTGCATACGAATACGCAATGTTTCAAGACCCTTGAGAAATACCCAGGCATTAAATGGGCTCATGGTTGGCCCTGCTGCACGCAAAAAGCCCTCGACCTGCTCCATTAACGCGGCACTACCGACAACCGCGCCACCAAGACAGCG
>CBFHVP010000027.1:0-10973 GCA_965659315.1 uncultured Porticoccaceae bacterium
ACAGCCCCATAGATAGCTCTGCACCTCAGGGAGGCTGAGATTTAATACCAGCTGATTGCGTGCCAGTATGGGTTGATTGGCGCTTGCGCCGAGCACCCAATCTGGATGTGCACGGAACAGGTCACTGTTTGGGTTAACCATTTCCGGTTCAAGCCATAGACCAAACTCCATACCTAACGATTCGACATGATCGATTAAGGGATCGAGCCCTTGTGGATAGACAGTTTTATCGACGATCCAGTCACCTAACCCTGAACTATCATCGTGTCGTTGTTTAAACCAGCCATCGTCGAGAATAAATCGCTCCGCACCCACACATGCGGCCTGTTCAGCAAGCTGCAGTAATTGCTCCGGCTGATGGTCAAAATACACGGCCTCCCAGCTGTTGTAGTGCACCGGTCTGGGTTTGTTATTAGTGCGCTGGCAACTTATTGCGGAGCGATAGAACTGATGAAACTGTTGCGATAGTCCATTGAATCCAGTGTTGGAATATCCGGCATAGAGCGTTGGACTGAGATAGCTGCCACCAGCGGGGAGAATAATTTCTCCTGCCAGTAATAGCTCACCCATTTGCACATAGCCTCTACCATCACCGAGTAATTCAGTGCTGATACGATGATTGCCACTCCAACCTAGGTGCAGCCCATAGGCTTCGCCGGCAGATTCAGTGGTGGATTGATCGGTGATAAGTAATCCGGGAAAGGTATTATGCGAGGTGCGGCCACAGATATTCTCGCGACTATAAATGCCGCTGTGCCGAGTAACGCGCTGCAACTGAAATTCACCCGCCCAGCAGCCTTCGAAGACGATCAACTGATCGAGGGTTGAGGGGACAGCAAGGCTGGGGGCATCGCAGCGGTCAAGAGTTAGCTCGGTATCGCCACTGTTGGTGACCTCGGTGGAGGCTTGCACAATGCCGCTATGCGCATCCATTGTCAGTTGGTGGGTCAAGCGCAGGTTGTTAGCCTGGTCTTGGGTAACGATTAACAGCTGCTGTGCATTGGCTTGGCTGATTTTTTCAATACGACAATCAGGTACCTTATAGACGCCGGCGCGATGACCACGCAATCCACTCTGACCTAAAAATCCACTGCCAGCCATTGGGGTAAGGGAAATTGTTGCTTCTTCAGCACAACAACTGGGTGCTTCCTGTCTGATACTGAGCGCACTGAGCATTTCTGGCGTTGTCTCTTCACTGAGTACGGCACCCCAATAGAGTAAACTGGGTGAAGCGCCACGACAGTCCAGTATTAACTGGCTAACGGCGCTAGAAAGCACATAATAGGACTGACCTTGCATAATGCTCTGTGACTTCCTCTGATTGAAAACGATTGACGAATTATGCTCAGCACCCTAAGGTCTGCTGTACTAAAAAACCATGGCCGAACTGCCACCTTCTTTATACCAGTGTGGGCCAGCTAAAAACAATAATAACTCTATTATCGGGGACTACTAATGCAGTTGGAACTAGTGCAAATAAGCGTTTTTTTGGCTGTAACTGCCATGATCGGTGGCATGACTTATATAAAGTGCAGAGCGGCGCCGCGGTTAGCCACAGATTCTAATAAAGAGTATTTTCTCGCCGGTGGCGGGCTGTCATGGGTATTTGTCGCCGGTTCAATTACGCTGACTAATCTAAGTACTGACCAGCTAGTGGGTATGAACGGTAATCAAATGGCGCTGCTAGCTTGGTGGGAGTTGGCAGCCGTTGTTGGGCTATTTATTTTAGCCAAGATTTTCTTGCCGGTTTATTATAAAAATAATTGTACTACTACCACCGAGTTGCTGGAAAAGCGCTATGGCGATAAAAATATTCGCGCGGTTATTAGTGTGCTGTTCCTGCTCGCCAATATGTTTATCTTTTTACCTGCCGTGATTTACACCGGCGCATTGTTTATGCAGTCAATGTTTCAGGTGGATATCAATCTAATGGTGCTGGTGCTGGCCTTTGCATTGGTTGGTGCAGCCTATGCTGTGTTTGGTGGCTTGCGAGCAGTTGCGGTATCGGATACCTACTCCGGTATTCTGCTACTCGGTATGAGTCTGGTGGTGGTTTATTTGGCGTTGGATACGATTGATTTTGATTTATCTGGTGTGCCGGCTGAACGCTTGACTCTAATTGGCGATGATCAATCACCGCTACCTTGGCATACATTGCTGACCGGTATGATCTTTATCCAGACGTTCTACTGGAGTACCAACCAAACGATTACGCAGCGGGCAATGGCATCGAAAACATTAGCCGAGGCACAAAAAGGTGTCTATGCAGCGGCGGTGATTCGTCTGTTAATAGTGCCTTCGATTATTGTGATACCCGGTATTGTTGCCTACAAGCTCTATGGCGATATTGGTGATGCAGCCTATGGCCGCATTGTTGGTGATATTTTACCCGGTTGGTTGTCTGGTGTTTTTGCTGCGGCTATTGCTGCCGCCGTACTGACTACCTATAACAGCTTGTTGAATTCTTCGGCGGCGCTGTATGTCTGTGATATCCATGAAAATTATATTGATAGTCAACCCAATGTGCGCAAGCTGAGTGCCATAGTAACTGTCTGTCTGGTACTGATTTCAATTTTGATGGTGCCGGTATATCAGGGCGCTGACAGTATTATCAATCTTATTCAGGAGCTCTGGGGGCTGGTAAGTATGCCGATTCTATCAGTGTTTATTGTTGGTCTGCTGTTTGATAATGTTAAGGCCAATGCGGCGATAATTGCCGTAGTGCTGGGGACTTCTCTGTACGCCTTTTTTACCTTTGTGTGGATGCCGATCCATTATATTCATATGATGCTAATCACGCTATTAGTCTGCGTGGCTGTCGCATTGCTAGCCAATCGTGTGGTCTTTGGTCAAACAGCGAAGTTGAGGACGGGGCAGCGCTAGGATTAATCTATGGGTGATTTTAATGCGATAATTGCCCGTCGTGACTGGCAACGGCCAGAGATTTTTCAGTGTAACCGTTTATCTGCTCATGCATCACTTGCGGCTTACCATAGTGCCGAGGCGGCGATGCTTGGGCAGCCCTCGGACTATGCTCAATCGATTAATGGTGATTGGCGTTTCGCACTCTATCCTCAACCCCAAGTGGTACCAGAAACATTTCCTCAGACTGATTTTGATGATAATGATTGGGCTATTATGCAGGTGCCGAGTAACTGGCAACTGCGGGGGTTTGATAAGCCCATCTACACCAATATTAAGTACCCTTTTCTCTGTAAGCCGCCATTAGTGCCTGAGCAAAACCCTACCGGTTGTTACCGCACCACATTTGTTCAACCCACTCATTGGCAGGGGCGCAGTACCCGTATTATTTTTCATGGCGTCAACTCGGCCTTTCACCTGTGGTGCAATGATCAATGGGTTGGCTATAGTCAAGATAGCCGCTTGCCCGCCGAATTCGATTTATCTGCTTTTATTGTCGATGGTACCAATCAACTTGCGGTGATGGTGTTGCGATGGTGCGATGGCAGTTATTTAGAAGATCAAGATATGTGGTGGTTAAGTGGTATTTTCCGCGATGTTGAACTGCTTAGTAAGGCTGCAGATCATATTGCCGATATCGCTATCGAGACTCAGTTACACAGTGACTACCGGCAGGGTCAGTTACTGGTTCGTCCACAGCTAGTTGGTCAGGCGAGTCAGTTGTCATTGCGACTTTGCTATCAAGAGCAAGTTATTGCAGAGACATCTGAGGAGGCGCAGGATCAGTCGACTTATCAATTGACTGTCAACGAGCCTCAGCTTTGGTCGGCAGAAGTCCCCAGTCTCTATAGACTCATTGTGTCTTTATTAGATAGTCAGGGACAGTTGGTTGACTGTGAAGCCTATGATGTCGGTTTTAGGCAGGTGGCGATTGATGGTGGACTTTTACGTGTTAATGGTGAGCCTATTTTGATCCGTGGCGTGAATCGCCATGAGCATCATCCAGATAATGGTCACACCTTAACGTTAGCGAATATGGAAGAGGATATTCGCCTGCTTAAGCAGCACAATTTCAATGCCGTGCGAACGGCACATTACCCTAATCATCACGCGTTTTATCAGCTCTGTGATCGCTATGGATTGTATGTAGTCGATGAGGCCAATATTGAAACTCATGGTATGCAACCAATGTCGGTATTATCAGATGATCCATTATGGCAGCCTGCTTACATGGCACGGCTGAGCCGCATGGTACTGCGAGATAGAAATCACCCCAGCATTATTGTTTGGTCACTGGGTAATGAAAGCGGTTTTGGTGTTAATCATCGAGCCTTATATCAATGGCTTAAGCGCACTGATTCGAGTCGGCCGATCCAGTATGAGGGCGGAGGTGCCAATACTGAGGTCACTGATATTCTGTGCCCAATGTATGCCAGAGTCGATGAAGATATCGATGATCCCACGGGGTATAAATACGGCATTAAAAAGTGGCTTGATATGGTCGGTGAGACGCGACCATTAATCCTCTGTGAATATGCTCATGCCATGGGCAATAGTCTTGGTAGTATCGATAAATACTGGCAGGCGTTTCGACAATTTCCGCGGTTACAAGGTGGCTTTATTTGGGATTGGGTTGATCAGGGGTTGACCAATAGGGATGCGAAGGGCAATTGTTACTGGGCTTATGGTGGTGCATTCGGCGATACAATCAATGATCGTCAGTTTTGTATTAATGGTTTGATGTTCCCCGATCGCAGTCCACACCCGACAGTATATGAAGCAAAAATAGCGCAGCAGTTTTTTCAATTTGCGCTGTTGTCGCAACAGCCTCTAGCCATTAATGTCTCTAGCGAATGGCTGTTCAGAGCAACCGATAATGAAATGCTGATATGGAGCCTGTGTGAAAATGGTCATACGGTGGCTGATGGGCAGTTTGTATTAAGTCTTGAACCGCAGGGTAGTGCCCAGTATCAGTTGCTTGAACAGATGCCACCAGTAGTATCTGGCTGTGAATATTTTCTCAATATCGCTGTCGTCCAGCCAGATAGCACAATATGGTCGATGGCAAATCATATTGTGGCGCAGGAACAGTTTGTATTGTCCTCAATACCAGCTCCAATAAGTCCTGTGTTGAATGGTGCACCAACGCTTAAAGACTGTGAGCAATACTACGATGTGTGCGGTGATAAATTCCTACTGCGCTTTGATAAAAGTACAGGGCTATTGCAACAGTGGCTGGTCGAGGGGCAGTCTCAGTTACTGCAGCCGCCGATCGATAATTTTTATCGACCACCATTGGATAATGATATCGGTACCAGTGAGGCGGACAATGTTGACCCTCAGTCTTGGGCCTATCGCTGGCAACAAGCGGGCATTGATCAATTACAGCGCCAATCCCTTGACGTGGTAGCTAGGTCCGAGGCCAACTCTGTTCTGGTGTCGACCCGACAGTGCTATAACAATCAGTCGGGCGCAGTGATTGAGAGTCAATGGCATTATGCGATTGATGCTGAGGGCAGTATTGTACTAGATATAGAGGTCGTCATTGATGATGAGTTGCCCGGCTTGCCCCGCATTGGTATTGAGCTTGCGCTGACTGAACCCAATCAAGCGATTGCTTGGTTTGGTCGCGGACCGCATGAAAATTATCCTGATCGATTACTATCTGCGCCTATTGGGCGCTATAGTCTGCCGGTAGAAGACCTTTATACCGCTTATATTTTCCCCAGTGAAAATGGATTGCGTTGTGACTGTCGTGAGCTAGTGGTTAATCAATTAAAAGTGAGTGGTTTATTTCATTTCTCTGTCAGTCGCTTTAGTCAGCATGCTATCGCCATGGCCAAATACAATCATGACCTGCGTCAAGATCCATGCTTGTATGTTCGCATTGACGGCTTCCATATGGGTGTCGGGGGTGATGATTCTTGGAGCCCTAGTGTTCATTCTGAGTATTTGCTTGAGAACAAGTCCTATAACTACAAAATTAAACTGCAGAAAAATTAAACGATTCTATTTAAAGCTGTGTATAGTGGGTATAACTTAGGTTAGGTACGAGGATTTTGTTTAGCGTAATTATTTTATAGTGAGCTAAATATGAGTACTAATGAGTCGGTGACTGAAGAAGAGCTACGGGCGTTAATGCCTTTTTATGAGGTAGAGGAAAGCCGCTTCAGGCAGATAAAGAAACGGATTGTTATTCGCACCAGTATTGTCGGTCTCCTGATGACGCTGAGGGGGATTGTCGCTTATTCGTTTCCTGAGTTGCTCAGTCAGGCTGATTTGCAGGGTAATTTACCAGGCAGTTATATCAGTACCCATGTGCTTTTTGTGCGCACGGTGCTATTGTCAGTTACAGCCTCTGTCTACATTTACTCTCTCTGGACCAATATGTATTTTCGTACCATGTCAGTTATCGCGCTGACTGTTGCTTACTCGCTGGTATGGGCTGACCTTGAGATCTATGTTTTTTCCATGGCAGGCGCAATGAGCGTGGAGGCGATTATATTATTATTGTTGCGTCTGTGCGTGCTAGGATTATTGTTTGCTAACTATCTGGATATTCGCCGCTAGGCAATGCATTATCGTGTTATGAAGAACTACCGCTTAATAATTATTGTGTCACTTGTGCTACTTAGTGGTTGTGCGACTTATCAGCCCAGTCAAGTCGCTGATGTGTGTCGTATTTTCTCGGGGGAAACTGACTGGTATAAAGATGCTCGCAAATCGAATAAACGCTGGGGTACGCCTATTGGTGTAATGATGGCGATTATTAATCAGGAATCAAGTTTCCGCGCTAAGGTAAGACCTGAGCGACCCAAATTCCTGTTTATTCCATTGCCGCGGCGATCGTCCGCCTATGGCTATGCTCAGGCTCAGGACCCCGCATGGAACGACTATCGCAAGGCCACAGGCAATTGGAGCCACGATCGTGATGACTTTGGTGATGCGATTAATTTTGTCGGTTGGTATACCAATACCTCGAATAAGCGTCTCGGCATTTCCAAATGGGACCCTTATAAACAATACCTTGCTTACCATGAAGGCTGGGGTGGTTATTCCAGAGGCTCATTTAATAAGAAACCGCAGTTGCTATCTGTAGCGAAAAAGGTCAAGCGTCAGGCGGAAATCTATGGCGCCCAATTACAAAAATGTAGTGCTAAGTTAGATAGGTCCACTAGGGGCTGGTTGTTCTAATCCCGTCGTTGCTGAGACATCGGGTTATTACTTTGTTGCGTACCATTACGCATAATAATCTGTTAAGGCAAGATTTCTATGCCCAACGATCATGTAGACGTTGTTATTATCGGTGCTGGGCTCTCTGGAATAGGTGCCGCCTGTCATCTAGAGCGCAATAATACCAATAAGAGTTATGCGGTTATAGAGAGTCGTGCCGCCATGGGTGGTACTTGGGACTTATTCCGTTATCCCGGCATTCGCTCCGATTCTGATATGCACACCTTGGGCTATAGCTTTAAACCATGGTTACATCGTCGGGCGATTGCCGATGGTCCAGCGATACTGGATTATATCCGTGAGACCGCGCATGAATATCAAGTTGAACGGCATATTCGCTACAATCAGCAGGTAACAAAAATTGCTTGGGATAGCGATAGCGCCACTTGGACTGTGCGCATCAAACAGCATGGTAAGCGGGCTAGTCAAATAACCTGTCACTTTATTTACAGTTGCACTGGATATTACCGTTACGATCAAGGCTACTCGCCACAGTTCCCCGGTGCTGGTCAGTTTAAGGGGCAGATAATTCACCCTCAACATTGGCCTGAAACGCTGGATTATGCAGGTAAACGGGTGGTAGTTATTGGCAGTGGTGCTACGGCTATTACCTTGGTACCTTCGATGGCCGATACTGCGGCTCATGTCACTATGTTGCAGCGCTCACCTACCTACGTGGTGTCTCGCCCCAGCCGTGATAAATTCGCCCTAGCATTCAATAAATATCTGCCAGCAAAATTAGCTTATCTAATAACCCGCTGGAAAAATGTGTCAATGCAGGCATTGATTTTTCAGTTGAGTCGGCGGCGTCCCGCGCAGATGAAGGCGAACCTGATGAATTGGACGCGCATGGAGTTGCGCAATAGCGTTGATGTCGATAAGCATTTTAATCCGAAATATAATCCTTGGGATCAGCGTTTATGTCTTGTGCCCGATAGTGATTTGTTTAAATCATTGCGAGAGGGCTCGTCCAGCGTTGTTACCGACCATATCAAAACCTTTACCAAGACAGGGATTAAGTTGGCATCGGGTGATTTTTTAAAAGCAGATATTGTGATCAGTGCCACTGGTCTAGAATTACTGGCGATGGGGGGCATGGATATTGTTGTAGATGGTAAAAAACTATCACTGCCGGATACATTGGGCTACCGCGGTATGATGCTCAGCGATGTACCGAATTTCGCTTTGGCCGCTGGTTACACTAATGCCTCATGGACATTGAAGTGCGATCTGACCAGCAAGTATGTCTGCCGTCTGCTTAAGCATATGGATAGATATGGCTACCATTATTGTGTGCCGCGCAACAATGATCCGGAGCTTCAGCGCGTTGATTTTTTAGACTTGGCCTCTGGTTACGTGGAGCGTGCGATTGATAAATTCCCTAAACAGGGTCACAAATCACCCTGGCGACTCTATCAGAATTATTTATGGGATATTGTTAGCTTGCGCTTTAGTGCGATGCGGGATAAAACCTTGGAGTATGGGCGGATGAAAACATAGCGCTGTGCTGTCTACTCTCCAATCCTTGCCTCATTTCTACAGCCGGCTGTGAAAATTGGGGCACTGTTTAATTAAATGTGGTGGTTTAAAAAATACTATGACTATTAGCGATCGCTTACTTAAATACTTTAATCGTAAAAAGTCTGACTCTACCGATAAAAATCATACTCGCTATAGAAATGATATCTGCAATCATTGGGATTTGGATTATCTGTCGATGGACGAGATTGATAAGCGTCTGCAAGCTGGTGGCGTCGAGACTACCGTTGTGCGGACAAAAAAAGACCGCTAAGACTGACTTTGATTTAATGCCAATTCTTTGGTGTCAGCTATAGAGCGAATATACACTTACCATATTTATGTTTTACGTCGTGCCTCTCAGCTTATGTATAACAGCCAGAGGCTTGAGTACGACACAGGTCGCATCTGTAATCAATGGTTGATTATTGGCTTTTATTGGCACTTTTATAGGCAGTAAATGACGGAACGGCCGCAGCAATTATCGTCGATCCCGCGACTAACGCTAAAAATATAATGTTGTTAAGCGACAAAATATTTAATCCGATATGCAGGCCAAAGTCAGTTGATAGAGCATCCTGCGCAATGATCAAACTAAGATATAACCCTGCTGATCCGATCGCCATACTCACCAAGCTGACCAATAGTGCCTCGAGCTCAATCAGTAAAAATAGAAAAGAGGCCGGCGCTCCGATTACTCTCAGTAAATGTATTTCATGTTCCCGCTCTTTGATTGACGCAAGCATCATTGCGCTTAGACCCAAGAGAGCCGCGATAAGTATCAACCCGGAAATCAGGCGCAAGGTATTTTCTAAAAAGCCCATCATCTGCCAGAGCTCGGATAGGGCCACACCCGGCAGAATGGCGGTGAGAGGTTCTTTGCGGTAATTATTAATATCCCGTTGCACGCTAAATGTTGCTATTCGAGAATTTAAGCCAAGCATAAACGCAGTGATGCTTTTGGGCTCAAGATTGATATTTTGAAATTGCTGATTGGCTGTAGCGCCGCCAGACTTTTTAGCCACTTGTTGCCAGTCTAGATGAATTGCTTCTAGCCCCTGTAATTTGACATGAACAGCTTGGTCTACTGGGGTGCCAGTTGAGGCCAAAATACCAACCACTTTAAATGGGTTTTGATTATGCATACTAAAGCTGGTTTTACCCAAGCCATGGGCTAAAACAATTTTGTCACCCAGTGAATAGTTTAATTTTTTCGCTACTTGTGCACCTAGCACGACGTCGAAAATCTCCTCAAAGGGCTTTCCTTGACTAAAGCTAAGTTGGCGTTGATTGCCATAGCTAAAATGGCTGAAATAGTCAGTGGTTGTGCCCATCACCCGATAGCCTTGATGAGAGTCACCCAGTGAGATAGGGATAGCCCAAGCTACCTTTGCGTGATTACTGATGCTTTGATAGGTGTCCCAAGCGATATTATTGGTCGGTGATCCAATACGAAATACTGAATAAAGTAATAAGTTCAAGCTGCCGGTGCGTGCGCCAACAATAAGATCGACACCGGACACTGTGTTATTAAAGCTTTGTTTACTTTGACCGCGGATATGCTCGACACCGAGCAGCACAAAAATACTCACACTCATCGCCAGTATAGTCAGCAACACCGAGCCTTTGCGATTGAATAAACTTTTTGTTGCAAGCCGCATAAACATCAGTGCTGCTCTCCTGCTCCATTAATCTCGGAGAGCGCATCAATGCGCCCGAAATAACTGGCTAGTGACATATCGTGGCTAACAAGAAGCAGGGTGACACTATGCTCAGATGCCATAATCATCAACTGTTGCATAAAATTATCGCGATTGTTCTGGTCAAGAGAGGAGGTTGGCTCATCGGCGATAAGCAGTTGCGGTTTGTTAATCATTGCTCTGGCGATGGCAATGCGCTGTTGTTGCCCGATGCTGAGTTGCCTCACGGGTTTTTGCCAGTCGGCCTGAGGAATATGAAAGGTCGACAACAACGCTTTTATCTCATCAGATAAGGCCGACTGCGGCTGTTTAGTGGCGAATCTATGCGCTAGTTGAATATTATCAATGGCGTCCAGATACGGAACCAGATTAAATTGCTGAAAAATATAGCCAATATGATTCGCTCTAAATCGATCACGTTGGCGAGCATTCATCGAGTCCAGACGCTCTCCTAGAATGGAGACTTCGCCAGAATTTGCGCCCAATATGCCACTCAATAGGTTTAATAATGTGGACTTGCCCTCACCAGAGGGGCCGTGAACGAATACATGCTCTCCTGCCGCCACCGACCAGCTGTCAATATTCAACACGGAGTCGTTG
>CBFHVP010000027.1:11073-20546 GCA_965659315.1 uncultured Porticoccaceae bacterium
TATATGGATGATATTCAAGATGGTTCGATCGAGGATCAAATCGACAGCCAGCTCAGAAATACCGCCGCACTAGCTAGTGAAGATCGCTATCAGCAAGCACTGGTGTCGACCAATATAAGATCCGAGATGGATGGTAAAGCGATACGCATTCCGGGGTTTATTGTTCCTCTAGAATTTAATAGCGAGCAAACTATCACTGAGTTCTTTTTGGTACCGTATTTTGGCGCTTGCCTGCATATGCCACCGCCAGCACCCAACCAGATTATCTATGTAAAGCACTCCGAAGGAATACAGCTTAGCGCCCTGTATGATCCGTTCTGGATTACAGGTGTTTTGCGAGCATCGCTGGTGGAAAATGATTTGGCGGCCGCCGCCTATGCGGTCGAAATGGCAGATTACGAGCCCTATACCCAGTAACTTTTTATCCGTCGGTAACGGTTATGCAGGCGAAGAGCTGGGTTTCCCAGTCTTCAGATATTTCCGTAGCAATGATTTCGATACGACTCTCCAAGCATTCATCTAGCTCTATCTCTGTCAGTGCATCAGGAGTAAGGTTATAACCAAAAACACCGTCTTCAGTGATAAAAACAGCTTTCAGCCTTGCGGCACATACGCCGCTCAGAAACACAAATAGGGACTGTCGATTGAATATTTTCGATGCATCAAAGCGCCAACCTATGCTGTGGAATCCCTCGCCCTGATTGACCGCTTTAAGATAACCAGAGGCGGGTAGGGCCATGTCAGCTGTGCTGGTTTGCTCTGTGCTCTCGCTGTGCCGGTGATGGTGAGACCCGACAAATACGCAAGTCTCACCCTCCAAGAGGGTCAAGGGCAGTTGACCATGTTCGGTAAAGATAACTTCCACCTCTGGCGAGGATTTTGCTGCAGCATACTGTTTAAGTTGAATTTTGTCCTCTGCTTGATAAAGGTCTTGCTTGTTGCCGACAATAACATCGGAATTAGCGATTTGCTGATTGAAGGTGAGATGTTCAGTGTAGTTATTGTCAGCCAGATTTCTGGCATCGACCAAGGTAATAATTTTTTCAATTGACAGCACATCAAAATAGTATTCGGAGGTTAGTACTTGCAGTACCTCAGTTGGGTGCCCAAGCCCCGTTGGCTCAATCAATAAACGATCTGGCTTAGCGCGGGTAAGTAATTGGTTCAGGGCAATCTGCATTGGTAACCCTGCGGCACAGCACATACAACCGCCCGGTACTTCACGAATAAAAACACCGCTGTTCTCATTGTGTTGACCACTAAATAGACTGCCATCAATACCAATCTCACCAAACTCATTAACCAAAACAGCCCAGCGTTCGTTTTCTGGCTTTGATTTTAATAAGTGCAAAATAGCCGAGGTTTTACCTGCACCTAAAAAGCCAGTAATAATATTGGTTGGCACGGCCTCGATTTTTGATGTAGTTGCAGTCAAGCCGGTGAGCCTATAATCGAAACGCTGTTATTCAATCTGTCTACCTCAAAATAAAAACAATTGTTGCGACCAGTATGGCAGGCAGCACCTACCTGATCGACTAAACATAGCAATGCGTCGCCATCACAGTCGATATGCATAGATTTCAACGATTGGAAATGCCCGCTAGTTTCTCCTTTTAGCCATAGCTGGTTGCGGCTACGAGACCAGTAGGTCATTCGGCCGGTGGAGAGGGTTTTGTCCAATGATTGTCTGTTCATCCATGCTAGCATCAACACCTGTTTGCTGGTCGCATCCTGTGTGATGACCGGAATCAGCTGTTTTTCGTTATAAGCCAGTTTATCAATAAGCTCTTGCAGGTCGACACGCTGGCCACTATGCAAGTTTTCCATTGATTGGAAATAGGTATTTTTCATAACAAGAAATAATCAATTAGGAATGGCACTCGCAATTTAAGCGTCTGCACAATTGATGGTTTTGCCAGTGGCTAACTGCGATGATAAACGCGCCCGTCGTCACAACAGCCTTTTCGCCTGCCTCGCCAAGAATATCATGACCCAGCAATGCTGCTGCGATTAGTACAGCAAGTCCAACTAATCCATGAAGCATAATACTGAGCCGTTTATGTTTCCTACAGCCCATGGTGAGAGCATAGATACTGATGGGTATTACTGCGACTAGCATCCATAGGTGAACCATTTCATCTGCCAAATTTAACGCTGTCAGTGAAGGTAGTAATACAAGTAATGATGGCAGAGCCAGGCAGTGGAGGGCACAAACAATGGATAGGCTGATGGCTGTTTTGTCAGAGACGGTTTGTATATTTTTCATTATAAATCGATTTGTATTAGGGTTAAGCTGCTTTGTTTTTACAGTCGTGGCAGAGGCAATTTAATTCCATTTGCGGGCTGAGCAAATCAAAGCCCGCATCTTCCACGCTGCGTTTCAATGTATTTATAGTGGATTTTTTAACAGTAATTTCCTTAACAGTTTGGCAGTTATCGCAAATAAGGAATTGCGAGATGCCATGATCGTGATCACATGTTATATGAGCGCAGGCAATATATTTATTGGCCAAGTTAAGTTTATGTACTAAACGTTCTTCCTGCAAGAACTCGAGGATACGATAGACCGACATAGGAGGAAGTTTCTCGCCAAATTCATCCCTGCAATAGTCAGCTAGTTCATAGGCAGATTTAGCCTTATGTGACTGCAATAAGCCAGACAGAACTTGCCTACGCTTGTTGGTTAATTTCACCCCGCGTGATTTACAGCTATTTTCGGCATGGTCAATAGCAGCCTGTACTCTACTCATTAGCGTTACTTTAATTGAATAAGGTTAGATTTTGCTGTTAGCTCCACAGCACCCTGTTTCACGTCAGTCACCCACATCGCCTTAATTTTCTCGATGGTGGGGAAGTGGTCGATTAAGTTGACGTTCATAGTATTAAGCTCTTCATCTTGCGCACAATCATATTCAAAGTGCGCTGTAATTTCGCTATGGCTATCTTCGGCATTTTCGTGCTCTTCACCATGAGCATGCTCATCTTCGTGATGTGCGTTAGCCTCCATCAATGCTGGAAAATCTGCAGTCGCTTGCTTCAAGATACAACCACCACCATCAAAAGAAAAAAGTTCAGCGGATGTTTCAAGGGTTTGCCTGGCTTGCTCTATTGTCTGCACTTGTTGTTTGGATGTTGCCTTGTGCTCGAAACCAATAATATTGATCGCAGGGGACTCCAAATGGATCTCAAGGCCGCTATTCTCAAGAGCTACTGTAAGCTCTACGTAACCGTGCAGATGAGCGTCTTGTTGCGGTAAGTCATGATCGTGATGATGGTGCGCGGATTCGGCGCCAGCTTGCAGCGCAACCGAAAACATTATTACGAGCATGCTTATATTAGAAAAAATAGTCATTGGTTCTAAAGTTCAAAAATATGATGATATATTATATCATTTTGTTGAGAAAACGTATAGTAGCGACCTCATCTCACCACATATAAAAGAATGTTCATTAGGGCTAATTCCCGCGTATAAAGATGTGTTGTCGTCGTTTCTGGTGAGGCACGTAAGGATTTTTTACTGATGATATTACGAATGTCGTCTGCATCACAACGACAGCAACAACAGGCGATAAGAATGACATGTTTTAAGTGGATAACAAAAAGGCCCGGTTATTAAGGGCCTTTTTTAAGTTTAAATACTAATAAATGAACTTCGCGTCATGTAGAAGAATATTTGCACTGCCCTAACGCATTATCACCATTTATTGATTATTTAAAAACTCGTCGTATGGGAATGGTGTAACTTGAACCTGCTCAAAAACAAAATCGACAAATGTTTTAGAGACAAATACTCCGTAGTCTAGATTGCCAGTAAATGTCCGTGTCAGTTTCGTTTTGGAAGGAGTAAAACCGCCCCCATAAATGCCTTCGAAACCATACGCATTGGTCGCCTTGGAGAACGTTATATATGGTGCATCATCCCCTGGATTATTTGATCTTAGAACAATTGGTGATCTTGTTTTGAAGATTTCAGTACCACCAAATGTAACAATTTCAAAAGGCAGTGTTTCTGTTTCAGCCTCGTCATCAAAGCTGAAAGGAGAATTGCAATGATCCCTAGTTGCATCAGTCCATTCGATGGTGCCTGTCTTTGCATCTGAATCATAAGATTTTATCCGGAATGCGGTGTTGCAATGTTCACCTAAAAAAGAGACCCTATTATCTGTGTGCTCGGCAATAAAACCGGCAATTGTTTGATCTCCATCCGCATCGACGTACCCTTTCCAATCTGAAGTCTCATACCATGTGGAGTAAGAGCCTCCATAGTCATTGTCGGGAATTGTTTGTGTTGCATCGTAAACGATAGAACCGTCTGGAATAGTAGCCTCAGAATTACAGCCTGTGATTGTACCGCCGTCGTCATCTTCACAGATGCCAGGTAATATATCTTCGAGCGTCTTACCAGAAATGTCCTTGCTGACAAAGCAAAACTCTTCATTTGCAACCTTGCCATCATCATAAAAGGTTGCGCAATTATTCTTGATTTTGGCACCCGAATTTTCAAACTCGGACGGTAGTTTCCACCCAGTGTCGGTAAGTATGTAATCTTCCTCAGTAGGTATGACTGTCAACCATCGGCCCGATAGATCGCCCTCATTAGTTAGCAGAGCTGCCTTTTCTCCGGAATCTACATCAATAATCTGGTCCTCAGTGGCTCCCGGAAAATAAATAAATTCCAATATTATTCCAGCAACTAGATTGTAAAGCTCATCCCCATCGAGATCTCCATTTTCATTTGAATCAACTAAGTCATCACCTTCATAAAGAAGAATAAATTCTCCCTTATTTATGATATTAACCAAGCTAACGACCTCTCCATCGCCCGATTTTGTCGACGCTACAATATTTTCAACCTGACCAGTAATGACGGTTGTTACCTCATTGGCAATTTGGTCTTTAGCTATCATTGGTATGCCGTTTACGATCAGATTGCTTGCAACTGTTTCTTTAACCGCTTTGATTGCAGCCTTCGAAATTTCTGCAGGAGTTAACTCAGTTGAGGCCACATTGTCATTTTCTAAGGCGCCTTTAGTTACAGCCAGAGCAGTGGCAATTGACACTGCAACGTCTTTCAAGTCCTCATTTTCACCTGCAAAAAAATCGTTATCCAATAGGGATGTACTATCGTCAAATCCTAAGGAGACTTTTACAGAAGCTTCGGCATCTTCGGCCGTTAGTTGGTTACCTGAACTCAAGATTTCCTGCGACACCAGTGTTGTTAATGGCGTAACAACGTCGGGGTTTTCCGCCGGAGACATCATGTTATATGATTTAGTCACCTCTCCACGGTCTTCATCGAATGCGCCAACCGGAATATCGGCGAGGATCTGTATGCCGCTCGGAATGACTCCATCATATGTAAATGAGTACGAACCGGCGTTGCCAGAAACTGCGGAGGGCTCATTTGCATCACATGAGAAGTTGTTATTTAGGTCCAAACATACCGTTGCATCTTGAATATAACCGTCAATAACCTTGCCTGACAGCGTTGTGCCAACAGGCTCTTTGGGTTCTGGAGTGGGTTGCTTTTCTACACCGCCACCGCCACCGCCGCAACTTGCCAGCATTAGTGCAGTAGTGGTGATAAGTAATAAGTGAACTGGTTTCATAAGACCTCCTGATGCTTGTGATTAATTATTATACATATATGGATTATTTTTGTTAAACAAGTCAGACAAAGGCGCGTTCTAGCTACGGTCTAATTTTTGAGTAAGACTCACCAACTACAAGCTCCTAGCTCATCGCCTTCGTTATTGGCGCATCCATATCTCCGTATGTGCACATACGCATGTCTTTATCGAACTGGATTAATGTTTGCAATTCGAATAAATGGCACATTGGCCATTGCAGAAATTAGCCGGCTGGTTGCTGAGTCTCCAACGCTTAGTAGAAGATAACTTCGAGTTTTTTACAAAGGTTTTTTACGTTTTTTGGTGCACTCGGAGAGGTTGATCCTTAACGCATTCGCGTTAATACCCCTGCGGACTGCGTCGTAATGCTCCTTGTCGAAGATACTTCCGCATCTTATCGAACAGGAGTTCGAACCAATATTCCGAGAGAACTAAATAAAGAGTAGGGGGGCTACCGAGAGAGGGCGGGGGAGCCTGCTGTGTGCGTATGATTATTAGTTTAATCCGAGTAGATACTGTATTAAGGGATTTGTAAAACCTCAATTTCAAAGTACAAAAAAACCCTGCGTTAACAGGGCTTAGAAGGAGAATCCAACGTATTTATCCTAGGATCAGAATTATGCTCTTTTCTCTATGCCGGCAGCTTTAGTAACTGGAGTAATCCTCCAGATACCACGCTGCCGGGGGGTGATCACTAAATCAGAGTCTTTAAAAATAAACGCAAGTGTTCAGAAGTCCATCGAAAAACCAACGCTAGCCGTACGACCTTTGTTCGGCCTAGCGCCGTCCGGGGAGCGTGACACGATAGCACGTTTATCCAATACATTTTCGACTTTCAAAAATACGGTGACTGAGTCGTTTAGCGCATAGTGGCTAAACAGATCGGCGCTTACAAATGCATCAGTATCTTCAAAAGTACCAGCACAGCCAATAGCATTACAAGTTTCATCAATGTATTTAATACTGACATAGTTGTCCCAACTCATAGCCGTCTCAATGCCTGCACGAAGACTAAAAGTATGGTCAGGGATATGAGCTAGCTTGTCACCGTCGAACAAACCCTCGTTAATGTTATCTTTGCTCACTTCGGCCTTGGTAAACGTATAGGCAACATCAATCGGCACTGTCATTGACCCGATCAAGAAACTGCGACTAAGCTGGAATTCTAAGCCCGCAATAACCGCGTCGCCCGTTACGTAGGAACCAGAGGTTGCGCCATTACTGCAAGGATTACCGTTTGAACAGTTTTCAGCCTTATTCTCGAAATCACTCCAAAAACCAATGGCCTCCATAAACCACTGATCGTTGCCATAACGCAGCCCTGCCTCATAATTGACACTACTCTCGGACTTTTCCTCTGACTTTGCTCCGCCGCCTAGGGGCGAAAAGCCCTTATGAACCCCCCCTAATATCTGCCAGTTACCATTTAACTGATAGGTAGCTGATAGCCCAGGTAACCATTCTTGGGTATTATTGGAGCGGAGACTAGGTGCGTCCGAGCGGTTTTGAGTACTGTACTGACGGCGACTGGTTTCAACGTCTTCGTAACGCAGAGCCATATTAAGCGCCAGATTGTCATTCGCCTGCCAAGTGTCGACGAACCATACAGACGTCGCCTTGGCTGTTTCTAGGCGATTATTACTACCAGTGACAGCATCAGTAGAGGTATATACCAAGCTACCGTCAATCTGCTGGTATCGTTCTTGTGGCTGAAAGCGATCCATCTCGTCACGGTGCGAACGCACACCAACATGAATAGAATGACTGTCAATGTTCAAAGCCAGCTCGCTCTGTACGCCCTTTGACAGATAACTGCGATTGTTATGCTTGTATTTCAGACCATCAGCATCAACGGTTCCATCGAGAATACCCTGAGCTTGCACATCACCGCCGTTAGCCGCTGAGATAAGACTACCGCCACCGCTAAGTTTAAACCAGTCGCGCTCAAATTTGTTGTAGTAGGCGGTAGTGGTCAGCGCTGTTGTGTCATTAATATTTAGTTTATGACCAAGGTTGTAACCCTCGTGCTTATTGTTCATCTCATCAATTGAAGACAATCCGTAACGACGGTCTTGGTTACGATTAAAATCGGCATCGGTCAGACCTAGATAGGTTTCATTGGAGGTTTCTTCAGAGCGCTGAGCCTTGAAAAGTATACTTTGGCTTTCGCCCTCCCAAGCCAGCTTACCCATATAGTCTTCTATGTCATAGCCGCTATCACGACTCGATCGATCGATATCTTTAAATCCGTCATTTTCTCGCTGTACAGTTTCCACCAACCAACCAACTGCTCCACTGCGGCCGCCGTAACTTGCCAGCAGATCCACAGCGTTATTTTCACCTACAGCAAAGATAGCTGATCCCGCATTAGACTCGGGTATAGCCGTCGTGATCATATTAATAACCCCGCCGACGGTCTGTGGGCCGTGGCGCAGCAACGGTGCCCCTTTTAATACCTCTACACCATTCATCCGCATCGTCGTAGGAAAATAATAGGCCGCGGGATTCGAGTAGGGAGCCGGAGCAATGAGCACACCATCCTCCATTAAAGTGACTTTTTCAGAGCGCTCGGAAGTTGCACCGCGAATACCAAAATTGGGACGCAGTCCATAACCATCTTCTTCGCGAACATAAACGCCTGAAACCGTTTTCAATAACTGGTTGATATCAGTTGAAACCTCTGTGGCAATCTGGTCATTGTCAATAACTGCACCAGACCCCGCAACTTTCCTGACATCAAGCTTCGAACCAATGATAGTCGTCTCATCGATCCCAGACGCGGGATTGGCTGAAGCATTAAGTGGTATAACTACTGCTGTTGCAGCAAGTAATGGTAGTAACGCGCGATTCATAATAGAAGCCTTTGAATTTTATTCGATGTAGTAAGCATTGTTTGATGACTGCCCATAAAAATGTGAACCACTCACCAAGTTGAAAAGCCATAATAATGCGAATCATTATCATTTGCAAGTATAAATGCGAATCATTCTCATTACTGTGATGACGAGAAATGCTCACATGGTATCGGGCACCAAGATACTTGAGCGTTAAGAGGTCATAACTGCTGTTAGCCCAGCGCCTCTTACTCGCTTTTCCCAACCGCAAAAGCTGTTGTTAATAACATACTTAAAATACACTTATTACCAAACAATAATCGCTACCGGTGTCTTGACTTGCACCTCCATTGATCGTTCAGTTGGTAGCCGGATTACGATAACCATGAGATAAACTGGTCGCATCGAATAATGCCTGTCGCGTATCACTGCTAGACCAGACAATGATGCTGGCCTTTTGAGACCACAAACTGCAACTCATTATTGGCCGCTCTGAGCGCTTTCCCATGACCCCACTCTACTTAGCAGATATGACAATATCATCCTCACCGCCCAGTAGTGGTAACGGCGCCTAGATCCATCTGCCAAGATGACCGGTTGAAGAAATAGTGAATGGGCGCGATAAAGATTTCACTGTTCTCGTTATCAGAAAATTGATAGCTCGCACCGAAACCATCATATTCTAGTTAGACCGAATGTTAATCGATACCGATAACGTTGCAGCCCACATAGATACTCTCGCCCTGATCAATAAATCCTCCAATAGCGCTAGCCGGGAGTGACGTAGGAAATTTGGCTGCGCTATTATCTTCAGCGTACCTAACCAACAGTTCGGAATTATCGGGTGAAAGGTTTGTATTTAAGTTGCTGGAATGGCCCTCTGAGCCTATAAGTAAGCTGCCAACGACCCGATGGCTTTGTGTAAACTTGATGCTTCTGCTTGTCTTGACTGAAGCCATCCCTTGCTATTACAACACCCGACTTATTAAAAAACTCATTAATCGTCGAC
>CBFHVP010000028.1:0-10854 GCA_965659315.1 uncultured Porticoccaceae bacterium
CAGCACCTAGCATACCATTGCTGCCTATGCTGTCCTCCCCACACTCGGCTGTCACCTCAGATGCTTGCCCTACTACAAGAGTTGCTTGCGATAAGTCACGTGTAACGTAGGTTTTGTTCTCTCCCATACGCCTTACCGCCTCAATATTGCACAGCTCGTCCGGCGCGCCAAATACCGTAGTCAAACCATTGATACACTCAGAGCTGCCCTTATGCTGAAAAATTTCCATAACCGGCTCTCGTTTAAGGCGACTTTGCGCATAGGCTATCTTCGCTGCATCAGTGTCCTCAAGTTGCATATAGGGTGCCATGCGTCCATTGGCTAAATTGGAATTATGGGGAATGGTTAAGTAATCACAGCCATTGGCGCCATCACAAACTGCATCCAGCGCAGACCATAGTTTACTATCAATCGGCGCATCGATATAGCTAACCGGCAAGGCCGGCACCGACTCATTTCTGAAGATAACATTGCGGTGATAATTGCTGGTGTAAGGGGTGCCGGTGTACTCATAGGCAACAAAGCTGGTGAACTCACAGGGCGTATTGGCAGCATTGGATGCTGCCTGAATATTCTCCCAGGGAGACTGAGCAAAGTCGCGGCATAACTCACCATCCGCACCACAAATTTCAGGAATTCTTGCCGGTGTGTCGGTAGTAATCACCGTAGCCAACATCATCATACCTGTGCGTTCATCGGACCTATAATCGGCACAGAATTGAGTGATATATACCGGCGATCCTTTGGTGCGACACAGGGCGCGCTCACCTAAAAACTCACCATGGTCAGTCACAGCCAGAAAATCTAGAGGCCGATCAATCTTAGTCCGACCAATAGCGACACCCTGATCATCGAGCGGGAAAATAGGAATTGACTCACCGCGAGCATAGCGATGGGCATCTTCGGGCGTGGCACCGGTACTATTGGCCGCAGCATCGAATGAATAACTGGTGTGGATATGCAAATCACCAAACAATGCCACGCGATTTTCATCAAAGCCGATACAGGGCTCTGTTGATGCTGGGGTAGCAGAGACAGTCGTCTTTACTTGCACTGGCGCTGGAGACTCGCCACAGGCAGACAACCATACTGAGGTAATTAGTAATACCAGTGAAGGCACGTTTGGTATATGACAGATTATCCCCATCAACTGACTCCTCTTATTGTTATTTTTTTTGGCCAACAATTTTATATTACTGGTATTCTTACAATCACATTAGGCGAATCATTGACTTAACGGTTGCGCCCCAGTGCATCATGACTAGTCACCCAGTCACCCGCTAATACCGCACTCATCAGTGACACTTCTCCGGCAAGCACTGTGGCGCCAATAATTTCAGCTAGTTTATGTACCTTGCCGGTACCATCACACCCCAACATCTTTAAGCATTCTTGTTGTGTGGGGAGACCCGTGCCACCACCATAGGTGGCAACAATCAATGATGGAATAGTAATTGATAAATAGTAATCACCATTATCATCGAGATCCGCATAGACCAGCGCAGCACTCGACTCCGCCACATTAGCGACATCCTGCCCTGTGGCGATAAATACTGCCGTAATGCCATTGGCTGAGTGTGCACCGGTATTAATTGAACCAGCCATAAAAGAACCAATCTGATTGATAGACCGCGCTTTATACAATGCCTGCGCCGATATATTCATGGTTTTTTGCAACAAACTATTGGGGATCGTAACCTCCGCTATAACACGTTTGCCACGGCTATATAGGGTATTCAGTTGCGAATGTTTTTTATCTGTGTCCATTGCCCCCGACAGCATATAGCGTTTGATACCGGGATAATTAGCAACAATCCATTCACAGGCAACAAAGGTCGCTTTGCCAACCATATTTTGCCCTGCGGCATCACCGGTGGTGAAATTAAATCGCAAATAACGCATACGCGCTGCGGCAAACTGTTGAATATCACGTAGTTTGCCTGATTGGGTGGTGGTTTGCGCCTGCTCGGCAATCTTTGCAAAATTCTGCTCAACCCACAGACCGAAATCACGCGCCTGTCGCGCATCGTCAAAAATAAACACCGGGGCTCTCTGCATCGCATCATCGACCACGGTCACCGTGGCACCACCAGACTCTCTCAGCAATTGAGCACCGCGGTTATAACTCGCGATAAGCGTTCCCTCACTCGTCGCCATCGGCACATAGAAATCGCCAGAGGCGTGTTCTCCATTAACCCGAAGAGGGCCAACCAAACCCATCGGCACCTGAGCAACACCGATAAAATTTTCAATATTGCCAGCAGTCTCTGCAGGATCAACAGAGTAATGCGCGATATTATCAAGCGAAGTCGCAGTATTAGCAGTAACAAACTCACGTCGCTGTTGGGCCATATTTTCGGTGTAATCGTTACCGCTATCTCTGGGAATACGCTGAGACATTTCCGTTCCTTATTGACTTAACTCATATAACTACAGAATGGGATCGTACCAGATTGGTGAACTGTAGGCGCGCTCAGTGGTGGTTTTTTGCACATACTCTGGCATATCAACACCAAAGGCCGAGGCATCATAAGCCGTCCATCGCGGTGATGGCACCTCAATCACGCGCACATAGTAAAAAGCCTTTTGATTCGCCTTAAACTCAGGGTCCTGCCATAAAGTGCTCAGTTCGGCAGCACCGTATTTATGGCTATAGGTCGCGCCATCAACTGTGGAGGGAATATCAGCTACCTCGCCACTGGCATTCATAGATCGCAACTCAGGATTACTCCAGTCGACATTGAATACCTTTTCATGCACTTGGCCTTGATTATCCTCCCACCCTTTGATTATTTGTAAGCGATCAAGATTGGCGCCATTGGGATCTTTGACAGCATGCAACATAAAGGTTGGAGCAGAGGCATTGCTCTGCAACAAACTGGCGCCCATAGGTACACCCTTCGTATACCCTAGTTCGGGCATGTTAGAGGCATAAACATCCTCTTCAGTAAAATCCCAACCCCCAAAAAAGCGCACCGTGATGCGGCTACCCGTGGTGGCATAGACCTCACGACGCTGAAGTGCATCCCATATCGCCTCGCGCGTATTTTCTTGCGCCCAGACTGCCGCATAGCCTGAAGCTGCCATTAAAAAACCCGGTATGACCACATCACCACGGCCACCCACAGGGTCCTTCCAGCGGTCTGGTTGTGGCTCCATCGCCGCACTGTGCTTACCATAGAAATTATCTTCATCTGCGGTAGCCAGCGAGGTGTGAGAGTCAGTTGAGCCGATCATGCCGAATTTATAGGGATTAGATCCATACTCTGATTCTAAGGCCAGGCCCTGCTTAAGCGCTTCCCGCGCATATTCAAAGGGAATCATCTCATCTTTCTTTAATTCGCCCGCAAAATCGCCGAAGTCCCATGTTTCATAATCCGCAAAGCGATCATCCGGAGATAATAAAGGGTGAGCCTCTCCATCGCCTTTAATTTGCGTCACCTCATAAATCGGCTCCCAACGCGCACGTCTCGTGGCATAGTCATTATTCATGGCATCACCAAACTCTAACTCCGCCGTGGGAAACATAATGCCATTGGATATATTGCCATTGTGGGCAATGGCTAGCACCTTACCGCCACTGGTTTGCTCATACTGCTCTAAGAAATCCCATAATCGACGAGGGTCGGAATTTTGCTTAGGTGACAACGGCAAAAGCATTTGCGCTTTCTCCGCATCATCACGGTAAATAACCACGCGATGCAGATTCTGACCATTTTTTTGACCGGTAAATTCAAAACCGATTAATGGTGTGAACACACCTGGCTGGTAATGGGCATCGGCAGTGCTGGTTAAATAATCCCAAGCATTAGAACGGATATCAGCATCCTCAAGCTCAGTTGGCGTATCTTGTCGCGTCTGAGTCGCCTCAAGTTGTTTACGCGCACTTTCATCGCGCTTAAACAATATCTGTGACCAATCTTGTAGGGTTGGATTAGCCATTAATATTTTATTACCCGCTTGCAGTGCCACCATGGCGCCCAGCGCATCGGTATGATCAGCTAACACTAAAAAGTCTAGCGGCTCGCGCAACTGTGCTGGCTGACCTCGAGTCGCCATAACCTTTTCTCCCTTAGCAAAACGATAAGCCTCATCAGGGCCCAGCGTGTTGCCAAATATAAAGGCATCCATTGAAAACGTAGAATGCAAATGGGTATCGCCCCAATACACCTGTTTGGCTAAGGTTTGATTGGCCACCGGTGAATATTGTGGATCCGCATTACGTTCAGGTTGTGATGCAACGTAGCCTGTTCTAACCGCTTTTGCCTGCGTTGACTCGGGTTGATGTGGCTCACAAGCAGCGATCAACACTGACACAAATGTCAGAATTAGAGCGGTAGTTTTGTTCATTGTATAGCTCCTTTACGATGGACATTATTAAAATGTGCCAATAACCATTTGTCTATGCCATTACGCGACTCAAGCGATAAATACTGACGCAATCGGAGAGTCTACACGTAACCAAACACTGCCATTGCAATGCGATGCAATCTCATAAAGCTTGACTGTGCAGTCATTGAGGCAATAGTTCGCTGTCATCAAAAGTCAGTTATTTGTCGTTGTTTGCCAAGCAACAAACGCAAAAATTGGTAGGCTTAACGGTATGACTTTGATGACCAGTGACAATAAATCCAAACTCGATCGTAAGGCTTATCAAGTAGCGTGCGGCTATCGTCAAATAGTCGCTTGGCCAACAGTGCTACTGGGATGTGTCGTCTTTACCAGCTATTGGGCTATTCCAATATTGGTTGTATTGCATGATTTATCATTATTGGTCGCAATCCCACTGATGGCCATATTGACCTATGCGGCCTACACCGTGCTCCATGAAGCCGTGCATTACTGCATCAATGGTAATATCAAGTCACTGCGCTGGCTTAATAACAGTATGGGCTATCTTGCTGCCACCATGTTGTTAGTGCCATTGACCGCACACCGCTACCAACATCTTGTCCACCACCAGAGCACCAATGACGACGTCGATGATCCGGACTTGTATTCCAAGGATATCTTCGCCTCATTGAAATCACTATTGTATGCGGTATACATGGCAGTGGCAGGGCAATATCAAGCCTATATCGCTGAGCGCTGGACTACAGCTCCTAAGGCACAAAATCGTCTATTTGTTGTTGAAATATTGTTTGCCCTACTACTTCGGGCATTACCCTTTGTAATAGTCGTTGTCATTGGAGGTAGCGAGATACAGGAAAAGATATTCGACCTACTGTTATTGTTTGTAGGCGGCGGTTTTTTGGGAATATTTTTGTTGGTTTTCTTATTCGCCTATATTGTACACCGACCTCATCAGACCAGTGAACGCTATCTCAACACCTCAACCATTATTATTCAAGGCCCCCTATCCTGGCCATTAACTCTATTATGGGGCTATCAAAATTATCATGCCGTTCATCACCTATTTCCTTGGGTGCCCTTTTACCACTATCAAAGGTTATTCAAGCAAATTAAACCAACAATGGAAGCCATGGATGCACCGATCTATCGGCTCACATGGCGGGGTTTACAAACTATCTCCGCAACCTAGTCGGATGTGATTAACACTACATTACCCTGACAAAAATACCTTAATACATATTGGCATTTATAATGTCAATATAATAAACTTCGGGTCTTGTGGCACAACGACTAAGGAAAACTCTCCCCATGCACATTTTAAGAACACCAGACAGCCAATTCAGCGGTATACCAGACTATCCCTTTACGCCACATTACACTCTGATAAAAACCCATGATGGTAGTGATTTAAGAATCCACCATATCGATGAGGGCCCAAAGGATAGCCCGGTAATTTTATGTATGCACGGACAACCTGTGTGGAGCTATCTCTATGCGCGAATGATTCCCCGTTTAGTCAAGGCGGGGATTCGAGTTATAGCGCCCGACCTTCCCGGTTATGGTAAATCAGACAAACCGGCAGCACGAGAAGACTATAGCTACCAGCGCCAAGTTGACTGGATGAATCAATGGCTAATACAAAATAACTTTCGTAATCTTACGTTTTTCGGACAGGATTGGGGCGGCCTGATTGGTCTGCGTATGGTAGCTGATAATGGTGATCGCTTTGATCGTGTTGCCATTGGTAATACTGGCTTACCCTATAATCCAGACGTTTCAGAGAGCACCATTGCCAGAGTAAAAGCGTTCCGTGCTAGCCCGAAGAAACTGACTATGTTCTCGATGGCAAAAGAGATAAGCAAAATGAACGGCCTCGGAGGGGACTCGACCATCGATCAATTTGCCTACTGGCAAAAGTACACTTGGGAAACAAAAGATTTGCCCGTGGGTATTATCGCCTCTTCCATGATGGAATCGAGAAGTAAACTTGGTATAGCACTGGAATTATTTACCGGATACATCGGCTTAAGAAAGATATCGCCATTCCGAACTAAGTTGACGAGAGCATTTGAAGCCCCGTTCCCGACACCGGCATATAAAATGGCTACTCGTGCTATGCCAAGCCAGGTGCCGACGATTCCAGATCAGTCTCTGCAAGCACAGAAAAAAGCTTGGGAATTTTTTGAGAAATTTAAAAAACCCTTTCTATGTATCGGTGCAGGAGATGACCCAGTAACTAATGGCTTTGAAAAGACATGGTTAAAGAAAGTGCCGGGTACCAAAGGTCAAGCTCACACCAATATTGGCGGTGGTCACTTCTTCCAATGGAGTAAAGCAGAAGTGCTATCGGAAAAATTGGCGGAATTTATCCATGCCAATGAGTAATAGGTCATATCAACCATCTACTCTAATTAGCTAAATAGCTTTTATTTATTTTGACCTTGAGGTAAGTTAATCGAAAAGATTTTGACTGACTGCGCGTCTTAGGCAGCCTGTGCAGTTAGTCAGACTTACATAATAAAGTTTTCAAGGGAATCATGATAAAAGATATTAGCCAATCCATTGAAGCCTGTGCAGCTCATTATGGTGACCAAGCAGATGCTATGCGTCAGTACCTTATCGAAGGACAAAAACGTGCGTTAGCCTTGCCAAATCGGGGGGCCCTTCGCTTTGACCAAAATGGAAATATTCACCCTGAAATACTCGATGCCTACTCAACTTACGGCTTCTATGTTCTCGAGGCTGTGCTGAGCCCTGAGGAGATAGGCGACCTTGAACATGACCTCGATGCAATGCGTGATAACTTCCCTACCGAAATGGGTGCTTCCGTTGATGCCAAGGGTCGACCGGCACTTGGGGTAGGCTGTAAAGGAATGGTATTGCAATGGGCAAAGCCATTATCGGATCCTCTCGGAGGAACAGCACTATTAAATGGCAGGCATCAGGTTAAATTATTTGAGCCCCAAGCCAAACAGGGAAGCCCTCAGGCTACACCTTTTTACCTAGGGGGTTCCCTACAATTTTCAAAAGCCTGTTTGCGTACCTATGCTCACCCCGGCTTATTAAAACTGGCGGAGGCAATTAACGGACATGACTTTACCCCTTTTCATGAGGGACTCTTTATTAAAGACGCGGGTCTTGGTGCCGCCGTATCCTGGCATCAAGATGGTGATACCCATTGGAACAACCCTGATTTTGATGAAAATAGCCATGGCTTTAATTTTATGGGCCAAATCTATGGCAGCACTGCGGTCAATGGCGTATGGGTAGTTCCCGGCAGTCATAAGCAAGGCAGAATAGATATCGTTAAACTTGTTGCCGAGGCGGGCTCAGAGCGTCTACCAGATGCGGTGCCATTGATATGCAACCCAGGGGATGTAGTAATAAATAATCGTCAAATTCTACATGGCTCCTTCGCCAATACGGGATTTGAAAAAAGGGTAACAGTCAATTTCGGGTTCCATCGACGCTCGTCAGTTCTTAATGTTAAAGGTGCAGGACTGCATGCAGACGCGGCGGTTTTTGACGAGACCTTTATCGAACATCGCTCGCGAGTCATAGGACTTGCCATAGCAGCGCGTAAAGCGCGCTTTCCAAATGAACAGCCCTACGTATACTCGCCAATGGCTAATGATAAACACCAACCTGTGTGGAATAATGAGGCTTTCGGCTCTCTAAAAAACTATAACGTAATGGATCTCAGTATTTAACTAACCCAATACGCTAGCGCTATCGTATTGAAGGCCGTGATGCAGTGTTTTTTTACGGAGATACCAGTGTGACTCACACAAACTTATGGTAAAAACTGAGGGTAATTTTAGTGCGACCAATGGCATTATGTATTACACAAATGTCACATCATATTTAATCTGAACAAACAAATAGGATCGTTAATAAATGAAAGAAATAAATCCAGAATTGGTGTGCAGTATCTTAAATGAAATCATGGAATATGAGCTAGCCGGAGTCGTTAGATACACACACTCAGCGATGATGGTAAGCGGCCCATACCGAATTCCGATTGTTGCATTTCTGAAAGAGCAAGCGTCGGAATCGCTTATGCACGCACAACAGGCAGGCGAGCTGATTGTCGGTCTGGATGGCCACCCCAGTCAAAGAATCGCGAAAATCAAAGAAACCAACCGACATTCTATAAAAGACATTCTAGAGGAAAGCTTGGAACACGAACTCCATGCATTAGACCTCTACAAGACACTATTGGATAATGTGGCGGACCGCTCGATCTATTTGGAAGAGTATGCACGCGGGTTGATTGGAGAAGAGGAACAGCACTCATTAGAGCTTAAAGCAATGTTAAAGGACTTTGGATAACAGCCGCATCATATCTCAGCCTCAAGTAGGAGGAACGATGACACCAGAGTGCAAGATACCGGCTATTATTCTTATAATTTTTCTACAGGGTTGTGGAGGAGCAAATAGTGAGAATCCAACTTCTGCCTCTTTGACTACGTCGCATCAGCAACAGATATCCAGCGAACCACCCACAACTCCGATCAGTCCGGGAAATCAATTCAGCGCTAACGTAGATTATATCTTCAAAGACGGCGAGCGCTTAGATATCAAAGCAATGGTTTACGTTGTTGGCGAACCAGGTTACCTACCCTGGGACATTGAAGTGATGCCTGAATTACCGGCAGTGCTTCAAGCAAGGATCGATACAGACCTCACTGGTATAAAAGCACTTGGTGCAAATACTGTTCGTTTGTGGGGTGCCCCTGCATATGGTTACCAAGCCATTAAAGCACTTGGCGGACTCGATATACTCCAGACTATTTGGCTCGACGGTACGGTTGAAGATTTCCAGAGTAACGCCTTTAAGGACGCATCGAAGAACTACATTAAAACGGTCGTTGATCGTATTTACAGTGCTTATCCAGATAACAATCCTCCAATCGTCGCGTTTCTTGTTGGAAATGAGCTAAGCGAGGCTAGTATCCTGTCAACAAATCAGGCTCATCCGGATATTACTGCATTTTATGGAAATCATTTTCTCGCTACAGATATTAATGCCACCGAGGCTTTCATTGCTGAAATGGCAGACTATTTAAGAACCTATGAACTTGAAACCTATAACAAAGCATCATTAATATCCTATGCAAACGAAATACGGACTGTGCATTTAATTGATACACCTTTTTTGGACTTTCGCTCGCAAAATGTTTATTCATATGCCATTCCTTATTATCGTCCAGACACACAACTTGGCTCAACGTCTGGCACGCTTTACCAAGGCTGGATTGAAGAACTTAAGTTCATGCATTCCAGCCTACCATTATTAATTACTGAAACTGGCTTAAGCGTCTCTCCTAACGCCGAGCAAAATGGACCACCCAATTACGGCTATGGTGGTAATTCTGAGGCCGACCAAAAATCCGGAATTACCCAAAACCTACAGGATATAAATACTGCGGCGATTAATATCGCCGGAGTAACCATCCACGAATATACAGATGCCTGGTGGAAATTCAGCCTGCAGGATTCTTATACTCAAGATCCAAATGATATTGAAGAGTGGTTTGGCGTCGTACGCATTGTTGAGGAAAATGGCATTTACACAACTAAGCCAAGACCAGTGTACTATGAGATTCAATCTATATGGCGCGATTAGGTTTGTGCTGAACGGCCAAAATTTTTAAGTGCTACATTGATAACGTAGTAAGTATTTTTTTGCTATACGACCAAGAATGTTCGAATTTGCCCCTCATAATATCCATCAAGCAAAATATATGGTGCCCGGGGCCGGACTTGAACCGGCACGGTGTTACCACCGAGGGATTTTAAGTCCCTTGCGTCTACCAATTTCGCCACCCGGGCATATTGATGGGTTGGCTTGTAAAACAAGCCGGTGCACAGAGCACCTCAGCGAAGCGGGCGCAAGTATACATGATCAATATCCCTTATGGGAACGCCTCAAGCCTTACTATGGCTATTTTTTCTCCATTGCTTTGGTGACGTGCCATACCAGCGCTTAAATGCACGAGTGAACGCTGTATTATCGGCATAACCTAGGTAATCAGATAGCTGAATAATGGATACAGATGAATTGCTTAGACGGTCTGTCGCGATAGCTTTTCGCACTGATTCAAGTAACGATGAAAAGGAGCTACCCTGCTCTTTCAGCATACGCTGTAAGGTGCGCGGATGAAGTGCAATCTGACTGGCTACCATATCGATTGAGCAAGATCTTGTCGGCAAAATTTCCCGTATGGCACTTTTCACAGAGTCCAATAAATCGACCGAGTTGTCCTCTTCTAATTGCAACACATGAGCGTGTAAAATCTGCTTAAGGCCAGGATCCGCATGCAATATTGGTTTATCGAGCCAGTGTCTAGGGAAAATCATCTCGGTTTGGTACTGCTCGAAATATACCGGTGCGGAAAATATTTTTAGGTAAGGAAATAGGTCCTGCGATTGTCTGTGACGAAAATTGACCCTAGTAGCTTTGAAGCGGTCGTTGCATAGACCTTGCATAATTACTAG
>CBFHVP010000028.1:10864-20204 GCA_965659315.1 uncultured Porticoccaceae bacterium
TCCTGCGATTGTCTGTGACGAAAATTGACCCTAGTAGCTTTGAAGCGGTCGTTGCATAGACCTTGCATAATTACTAGTAAATGGGCCATAGCTATCTCTTCTGAAGTATTACTGAGTCCAGTATTAGTGAAACTACGATAGCTTACACAGGCCTGCTCTCCAGTTTCGGAAAACTCAAGTGCCAAAGCATCTTTGACATGCACTGAATGATGCTCAAGAAGCGCCTCTAGTGCGCTACCAACAGTCGAACACTGTCGCATTAGGTAGGCTATCACCCCGACAACATTCATTGTCTGGCGTGAGCCCAAAAGAGCTGAAAAATGGGGGCAGTTGGTTGCCCGTAACGCGGCATCTAGCAGCCTCTCAGCCTGCTCATAAGGCATTAAGTCATCTTCATGATGATTTACAAAATAATTCTCGTGAAGCCCTACAGACGACAAAATATGGCTTGGATCCGCACCCAATTCTCTCACCAAATTATCAAAACCTGACATGACTGCAACACGCACCATACCCATAGCTTTTACCTTTTCATCGGTTATACAGCGGTATATCAATAGTAGATACTAACTCTTTGTCGCATAATGTCAATTAAATGTCGCTAATTATCGAGCAAAAGCCTTTGTAAAGTCTAGGATTAGCGGTCCTAGAAATACATTGGTAATAAAGCCGTCCCCATAAGAAGTCGGCGACACAAGACTTATGAAAGAAAAATTGCTAAATCTCACCTATATTTCTGCTGTATTAGTGGTCGTGGCTGTCGTCTCTGTGGTGCTTATGCACTTTGCATCAACTGGCCTTGCTGTACCTATTGACCAATTGCTTGCGGCAAAAGCGAGCTAATCTTTAACGAATTGCTTGGAAGACCGGAGGCAGGGGTCAGGGGATCTAAAATGCCTCCATTTGTAGCGATATCAGGCTCTTTGGCGTCAGTGAAAGAGCCTGATATCAATACATTACAGACGTCCCCTCTATCATGAGAGCCATCACTGAACTGCATCAATAGATACGGTTGGATAATCGTTATAAGCTCAGGATTTACTCTCTCTTACTTTTTCATTGGCAGAGGCCTCAGCCTCTTGACCATCACTATTGTTGTTATCTCACGCTCTCCTACAGTCAGAAGCGACTGGATAACGGGGATTAATACATTTAAGGCTGAAATGTAGGGCTGTTATGTAGAGCTGTTATGCAGAGCTGTTATAGCATCCGGCACATCGGCCGAAAATCTTATAAGGGAGTGACAGGCATGGACGAATTGAGCTTGTATGAAATGGAGGCGCCGGTCGGAATCGAACCGACGATGGCGGAGTTGCAGTCCACTGCATTACCACTTTGCTACGGCGCCTTTAACACTTTCATTTAGGTCTCTCACTAATTGACACAATGCCACCTGAAGAGAGGTCGCTATTCTAGGGGCTACTCGCAATAAATCAACTACTTATCTGCGTTAGCGCTTAAATGGGGCCAAGCCAACCTTAAGTACTGGATCATCGACCAGATTGTCATTAGTGCAGCTAGGTATATCGCCACAAAACCGATCTGCATCAACCATTCCTGCTCCGGCTTGGCTAACAGCAGTAATGCCACGGCTACCATTTGTACCCAGGTTTTTATCTTACCCAACATAGACACTGCGACATTGTCGCCAACACCTAAGTTGGCCATCCATTCACGCAGGGCCGAAATAACAATTTCACGACCGATAATGACAATCGCCGGCAAGGCGAACCATGGTGTTGAGTGAACTTCCAACAGCAGTACTATCGCGGCGACAACAATCAGCTTGTCAGCCACCGGATCAAGAAAAGCGCCAAAAGGTGTTACCTGATCAAGCTTACGCGCCAAAAATCCATCCACCCAGTCAGTAAGGGCCGCCAAGCCGAAAATAGCCGCTGAGGCAACATGGCTCCACTGCCATGGCAGATAATACACAATGATAAATATAGGTATCAGGGCTATACGCACTAACGTAAGAATATTGGGTAGGTTCCACATAGAGGATTAAAATTCCGTAATTGAGATTAACGCCAAGGCAACTTACTCATTGTACAGTGCACTGTAAATAGCTTCAGCTACCTTTTTATTAATATTATCCACTTTCATAAGATCGGCAATACTGGCTTTTCTGACCTCAGCGATGCCACCGAAATGTTTCAGCAGGTCACGCCGTCGCGTTGGCCCAACGCCGGCAATACCCTCAAGCGGTGAGGTACGACGCTTTTTATCGCGCCTAGCTTTGTGGCCAGTAATGGCAAATCGATGAGCTTCATCACGAATCTGCTGAATTAAATGCAGTGCTGCCTGCTGAGGTCTGGCAATAACCTTATTATTTTGGTCGGCCAATATAAGGGTCTCTAACCCAGGTTTGCGCGTTGTTCCTTTGGCTACACCTAACACCAGCACGCCAACCACCGCCAAATCACTGAGCACCTCTTTGGCAACGCCTATCTGCCCTTTTCCGCCATCGATCAACAAAACATCTGGTAGCTTGCCCTCGCCTTTCATCAATCGCGTGTAGCGACGGCGGATAGCCTGCTCCATTGCAGCGTAATCATCACCACCGGTAATGCCTTCAATATTAAAGCGTCGATAATCACTTTTAACCGGCCCATTACCATCAAAGACCACACAGCTAGCCACTACTGCCTCACCGCTACTATGACTGATATCAAAGCACTCCAAGCGTTGTGGCGTTGCCTCAAGCGCCATTGTCTCTCGCAACGACTCAAACCGCTGCTCAATGGTTTTTTTAGATGCCAACTTGCCGGCAAGATTTTGTTCGGCCGTGCGCTGCGCCAGTTGTAACCACTTGGCACGAAAGCCTCGCACTGAATCCCGCACCTCTATTTTGCGCCCTACCCTTGTTTGCAAGGCATCAGTTAAGGCTTCAGCACCTTCAATCGGCGCATTGAGTAAGATCTCCTTGGGTAAGTCTGGTCGACTGCCGCCATTAAGATATAGATGCGGCAGAAACTCCTCAAGCAATTCCGTCACTTGTTCAGCCAGTGGTGCCTTAGGGTAATAACTGCGACTACCAAGAATACGCCCCTGCCGCACATAAAGCATATGCACACAGGCCTGCCCATTACTGACAGCACCAGCAACCACATCGATGGTACCCTTGCCCTTTTCAATCATCTGCTGCGCCTGCACTGTCCGCAGTGCCGAGATCTGGTCGCGATGCTCTGCCGCTTTTTCAAACTGCAACTGCTCAGAAGCGGTTTCCATATCCACTTCCAACTGCTTAAGCAACTTATTCGCTTTGCCATCTAAGTACAGTCGAGTTAACTCTACGTCAGCAGCGTAGGCTTCATCACTGACTAAATTGACACAGGGCGCAGTGCAGCGTTTGATCTGATACTGTAAACAGGGCCTTGAGCGGTTCTTGAAAAACACATCTTCACACTGGCGCACCTTAAAGGTTTTCTGCAGAAAACCCATACTTTCGCGCACAGCATGCACACTGGGAAAGGGACCAAAATAAGTACCCTTAGCTTTTTTAGGGCCGCGGTGAAAAGCCAGTCTCGGCCACAGGTCGCGGTCAGATAAGAAGATATAGGGATAACTCTTATCGTCGCGCATCAAGATATTGTAAGCTGGGTGGTACTGTTTGATCAGATTGTGCTCAAGGATAAGCGCTTCGGTTTCAGTCTCGGTTACCGTTACATCGATCTTATCGATACGCTTGACCAGTGCCATTGTTTTAGCGGTTAATCCGCTTTTGCGAAAATAGCTGGTTACGCGATTTTTAAGGTTTTTCGCTTTACCCACATAGAGAACCTGCCCTTGGGCATCAAACATTTGATAGATGCCGGGACGCTTGGTCAGGGACAGGAGAAAAGACTGATGATCAAAGGCCATATCAGGATTGTAACTGCTCTTAGCAACTGGTGCTAACCCTAAGGGAAGTTCAGGCGATAGTAGGCAATATCTGTCTACAGAAACCGCTTATCCCCCGCCCTGCACTGCTGTAGGTCTGTACTGACCACATTGAACTCACGGTCCAATACCGTACTAATAAAGTGCCATTGATTTGTTGCAGTCTCTGGTGTCAACACCAATTCAGACCAACCACGCCCTGCAGTTTTTACTGCATATAATTCCGCACTAGCGTCACGCATAGCCTGCGCAAGCACCTCTGGATCGGTAGCCAAATAGGTTTCTAGCCCCGGACTATTCACGCTCGGCGTGCCAATCTCAACACCGACCGCCTGCCCCTGACTATCCGATAAATTGAATGCCCAAGCATTGTGGGTATCACCCGCTAGCACCACAGGATTGACGGCGAAATCACGCAAGCTCTGGTACACGCGATTACGACAGGCCGCATAGCCATCCCAAGCATCTAAATTAAAAGGTAACTCCTCTCTGGCCAATACCTGCATCATTTTGAGAATAGGTCGGTACTTGGCTTCCACCTGATCCAACCTCATCTGCTCATCGCTTAATACCGGCAGTCCCAGCTTACCCATTAATACTTGCTGACCTAAGATTTGCCATGTCGCCTTACGTCTCTTGCTGGCCTGTAGCTCAGCGGCCAGCCACTGCTCCTGATCTGCACCTAGAATAGTTCTCTGTGCATCTGCCAACTCTCGCTGTTTAAAGCGTTCCGTGTCAGGTAAATAGACCCACCCCTCAGGCAATGTCTCGGCGGTAAGATGCTTAATCTGTTGATAATCAGTTACCGCAACAGCTGATCCAGAGGACATATCATAAGGAATATTCAATCGTTGCAACCGCTCGGCCGGCACCGAAGCAGTCTGCTCATCATTGATCAAACGCCCACCCGATGACGTCAGCGCAAATAAACCCGAGCGCATCGGCAAGTCCGCAGCATAGTCCAACGGCTTATCGCGCCCATGCAGGCGCGTATCAAGCATAATAAGATCGGCTAGCTGACCAATTTTAAAACTTCGATAAATGGGCCCTTGATCACCCTGCGTCGCTGTTCGAATCGGCATCCACTCATGATAAGCCTGCCTAGCCGCACGTACACGAGCAGCAAAGTCTCCCTCGCCTTCATTATGGTTCTCAGCACCTTCTTGCCAACAATCATTAGCAAGCTCATGGTCATCCCAGACACAGATAAAAGGATGGCGAGCATGCACTGCCTGTAAATCTTGATCGGTACGATACACACCATAACGCATCCGATAATCTTCAATACTCACAATTTCATTGCGCGGTTCTACCTGCCTGCCTAGCCTGTCAGTTGCCTCAGCGTTGGCGTAAACATTTTCCCCATATTCATAAATATAGTCGCCCAGATGAACCACCAAATCCAAATCCGTCTCGGCCATATGGCGATAAGTATTAAAATAACCCTGCGGGTAATTGGAACAAGAACAAAAGCCAAGACGAAACTTATCGATATTCTCCTTGGGTAGAGTGCGAGTCATACCTATTGGGCTGCTAACAGAGTCGCTGAGAAAGCGGTAGTAATATTGTGTATTGGGCGATAACCCGGCGGCATCCACCTTGACTGTGTAGTCCCTCTCCGCGCCGCTGGAGGCCACACCTGAACTGACTAGCTGAGCAAACTCGGGATCTGTTGCCACCTGCCAACGGCAACTTATGGTTCTGTGTTGACCATCGCCGGGTAGCACACGAGTCCATAAAATAACCCGATCAGATAATGGGTCACCACTGGCAATACCATGGGTAAAATACACCGGCGACTCGGCATTGGCCTCAAAACCACGTAGCGCCAAAACGCCTAGGCTAGCACCAAAACCCTTAAGTAATTGGCGACGGTTGAATTTGGAATCGATCATTTGTACGGCTCTATGATGAAGTCTCTTTCGCGGTAGCCTAACCCATAACGATGACTATAGGGTAACTAAAAAAACGACTCAACAGTCCTTTAAATAGCTAACCAACAACAATGTCGAGAGTATTCAGCACTTGGGCCTCGATAAAAAAACAAAGACTAATTGTAGGCGTAATCCATTAGCATATTACAAATTGAACCAAGCCTATCTCGGGTCGCTGAGCTATATCTGCCCATACTGATAAAGCCATGAGTACAGTCGAGCAAATGCTGGTGGGTAACATTGACTTGACCCTGTTTGAGCTTGTCCACAAAAGCGAGTCCTTCATCTCTTAGCACATCGTATTCTGCAGTAACGATCAAAGTATCCGGTATAGCACTAGTAGCAGTGCAAGCCATGGGGTCTGTAGTAAGCACCAAATCAGTAACGCCGTTTGGCAGATAATTATCACGAAACAGTTTCATTGTCTTTTCGGTTAGCAACAGACCTTTGCCAAAACGCTTAATCGAGTCAAAGGTAAAGGTTGAATCGACCCAGGGATAGAGCAAAAACTGAAATGTTGGTCGCGCTGATAACTCACCCGGCAGCGCCTGCTTAAAACTCTGCATGGCTAACACGGCCGCTAGATTACCGCCGGCACTATCACCGCCAAGGCCAATTCTAGTGTTATCGATACCGAGCTCAGTCTGATGCTCGACAACCCAGTTCCATGCACCAAGACCATCCGCAATAGGACCGGGAAATGGACTCTCTGGCGCACGCCTATAATCTACAGCAATCACATTAATACCCGCCTCCCCTGCCATCAAACTACAGAAACCATGATGACTCTCAAGGCTACCAATCACATAGCCGCCACCATGAAAGTACACCATGGTCAACGTCGGTACTGTTTTGATAGGGCGATAAAGCCTAATAGAGAGATTGTGTTTGTCTACCTTTATCAGTCTATCTTCAGTACTGATATCAGTTCTTACACCACTGCCAAACCATTGATCATAGCGATCATAAATATGCCGCATTTTGGCCAGTGGCAATCGAGATAATCCCGGCCCAAGATTGCCTAATGCGCAAAGAATTCGTTGACCAGTAATTAACGTCATTGCATAAACACCTGCTGGCATAAATTAAAATCAGTAACATCAATAAGAGCCTCTGCTATTAACAGTTAGCAAGTTACTCTACCGCCCTTATTGCTTTAAGTTGCTTTGACCACAATCGGGAGGTAGTGAAATTAACCCAATCCAACTGCATAGACAATACGCTTAATGACCCGAGAGTTTTACCACTGCAAGGCTAACGAATAGCCTAATATCCATGTAAACTAGCACAAATTAGAATTGCGATACCATTAATGCCCGAACACATAAAAAAAGACGCTGAAACCTTGAATACTCTGAACCATAAGTTTTGCGTTGCCCCAATGCTCGACTGGACTGACCGTCACTGTCGCTACTTTTTGCGCCTAATCAGCCAGCATGCCGTACTCTACACTGAGATGATTACCACCGGCGCTATTCTCCATGGCGATACCCATCACCATCTCCAAATGGATGCGTTCGAGCATCCGGTGGCACTGCAATTGGGCGGCAGTGATCCGGTTGATTTAGCCAAAGCCTGTGTCTTGGCCAGTCGCTATGACTATGCTGAGATCAACCTTAACTGCGGTTGCCCCAGTGATCGTGTGCAGAATGGTATGTTTGGCGCCATTATGATGAAGAATGCACAGATTACCGCTGACTGCGTGGCGGCGATGCAAGATGCGGTGGATTTACCCATTACCGTTAAGCACCGTATTGGTGTCGATGATTTTGATAGTTATGAGTTTCTCTGTGAGTTTGTCGATAAGGTGGCGCAAAACGGCTGTCAAACCTTTCTGGTGCATGCGCGCAAGGCCTGGCTAAAAGGTCTTAGTCCAAAACAAAATCGCGAAATTCCGGAGCTTAATTACCAACGGGTTTATCAATTAAAAAGAGATTTCCCACAATTGGATATTATTATTAATGGCGGTGTTACTACCTTAGACCAGACTCAACAGCACCTTGAACATCTCGATGGTGTAATGATTGGCCGTGAGGCGTATACCAATCCATACTTGCTGGCAACTGTAGACCAGCAAATCTATGGTTCTAATCAACCTATTATCAGCCGTGAAAAAATCGCTGAAGCCTTTGTTGATTATGTGGATAATGAACTGGCTAAAGGCACTAAACTTCAGGCTATGACTCGACATATTCTAGGTCTTTTTCATGGTATGCCCGGTGCCCGACAATACCGACGACATATAAGTGAGAACGCCTATAAATCGGATGCGACCATTGATGTATTAACTACTGCGCTCGCTAAAACAACAGGACTTTCACTCTAGGACTTTAAATCTAAAACTTAAACACTAGAACGTTTAATCTAGGAACCTATCCCCATGACCAATAAAAGCAAGCTAGCTCAATTAAAAGAAATGACCACTGTGGTGGCCGATACTGGTGACTTTGATGCCATTGCCCAGTATGCGCCGGAAGATGCTACAACCAACCCCTCGCTATTACTAAAAGCGGCGCAGATGCCTGCGTACCGAGGATTAGTCGAGGAGGTAATTGGCTCGGTAACTGGCGGTAAGCTATCCTCTGATGAGCAGCTGTCCGCCTGCATGGATAAACTGGCCGTTAGTTTCGGGGAGAAGATTCTGGCGACCATTCCCGGTCGTGTATCCACCGAAGTCGATGCTCGGCTATCATTTGACTGTGAAGGATCCATTGCCAAGGCTCAGCAACTGATAGCACTTTATGAACAGGCAGGTATTGGCAAGGAGCGCGTATTGATTAAAATGGCCTCCACTTGGGAGGGCATCCGGGCCGCAGAACAGCTTGAGAAAGAAGGCATCAACTGCAACCTAACATTACTGTTTAACTTTACCCAAGCAGTGGCCGCTGCTGATGCCGGTGCCTACCTTATCTCTCCTTTTGTTGGTCGTATTCTCGACTGGTACAAAGCCAATACCGGTCTTACTGACTATGCACCCGCCGATGATCCCGGTGTGCAATCGGTTACGCGAATTTTTAACTATTATAAACAGTCCGGGTACGACACCGTAGTGATGGGTGCGAGCTTTCGCAATACCGAGGAAATTACCGAGCTGGCTGGCTGTGACCGTTTAACTATTAGCCCACAATTGCTACAGGCCTTGGATGATGATTACGGCGTGCTTGAGCGCAAATTAGACCCTGCAGCGACGGGTGATAAAATTCATTATCGGCTCGGTGATGAAGCGGCTTTTCGCTATGAACTTAATGATGACCCTATGGCGACAGAAAAACTTTCTGATGGTATTCGAGCCTTTGTTGCTGACCAAGTAAAGTTGGAAACATGGCTGCGAGATATTCAGTTATGATCAGTAAGATTAAAGGCTTCTTTGCTAAAAATGTCCTCGAGCCAGAGGACGCTGCAGTTAAGACAGAACAGTTAGCTGCAGCTGCCCTGCTAGTAGAGGTTATGGTGATTGATGGCAATTTGGACGAACAGGAACTGACATCCATTAGCCAGACCCTGTGCCAAATTTTGACACTCTC
>CBFHVP010000029.1:0-20035 GCA_965659315.1 uncultured Porticoccaceae bacterium
GATTTTGATTCAACAATCGCCTCACTGGTACAGGCAAAAATAAACTCACCTATGGCAATTTGCGGCAGACCCTGTGGGTTTAGCCAGGATATTTCAAACGCCGTCCATAGATCCACACCGACAAATGTCACCGGCATCTCAGCTTGACGCGCCTTCGCACGTGGAATGGGGTCCAACAAACTAGCATCATACTGATCACTGTAGACAGTGCCCTTGCCCAACTCTGTATTTGAGTAATCTGCCATTAACTGCGCAACCTCGAACCATGTTCCAACAACCGCAGTGCTACAGCAAACAGTAGCAAGGAGAACACGCCGACCATCGCAAACGATACCGCGACATTGATATCGGTAATACCGACCATGCCATAACGAAAGGCATTTACCATATACAAAATAGGATTAATTAATGACACAGACCCCCAGAAATCACCGAGTAGTTCGATGGAATAAAATACGCCGCCGAGATAGATCAGTGGCGTTAATACAAAGGTTGGGATAATTGAAATATCATCAAAGCTGGCGGCAAAAATAGCATTGATCAAACCCGCCAGAGAAAACATTAGCGAGGTCATTAATACAATGCCAATGGTGATGGGCAGGCTGTGCAAACTAAAATCGGCAAAATACAGTGACAGCAAAGTCACCATCGCGCCAACACCCAAACCACGACTCATACCACCCACCACATAGCCGAGTAAAATTATCCAATTAGGCGTCGGTGATACTAACAGCTCCTCAATATTGCGTTGAAATTTTGAACCATAAAAAGACGACACCACATTGGAGTAGGAGTTGGTTATTACCGCCATCATAATCAGGCCGGGTGCGACAAACTGGATATAAGGTAAGCTCGCCATTTCACCAATACGCGAGCCAATCAAACGACCAAAAATCACAAAATACAGCACAATAGTGATAATCGGCGGCACCAATGTCTGTGGCCAGATACGCATAAAGCGATGAATTTCACGGCGCACAATGGTGCTGAAAGCAACCCACTTTTGACTATTATTCATGGCTCGTCTCCTTGCTTGAGTTGTTATCTTTTCCTTTCAGATTCTTTTCCACTAGATCGAAGAACAACTCTTCCAAGCGGTTGCTTTTATTGCGCATACTCAATACTTGAATTCCCTGCGCAGAGAGTTTATCGAACAAAGCATTAATTGACTGTGACTTTTCAATAGACACTTCGAAACTGTGATCATCAACCTGAATCATCGGGTAGCCTGCAATAGCGGGACAGTCAGTCACGGTCTGTTCCACATCGAGCACAAAAGTCTCTTTATTGAGCTGCTTTAACAGCTGGCGAATGCTGGTATTTTTAACAATCTGGCCCTGATCAATAATGGCGATATTGCGACATAAGCTTTCCGCCTCTTCCAAATAATGGGTGGTCAGAATAATGGTCGTGCCCTGCTGATTAATCTCTTGCAAGAACGCCCACATAGATCGTCGCAACTCGATATCCACGCCTGCTGTAGGCTCATCCAGCACCAATAATTTAGGCTCATGAATCAGCGCGCGAGCAATCATCAGTCGACGCTTCATACCACCTGACAGCGTGCGCGAGGCGATATCACGTTTATCCCACAAGGCCAGTTGTTTTAAATATTTTTCAGCCCGCTCATGGGCCAGTACTTTGGGAATACCATAGTAGCCGGCTTGATTAACCAAAATATCAATGGGTTTTTCAAATTGATTAAAATTAAATTCCTGCGGCACCACACCAACAAACTGTTTCGCCAGACTAAAGTCCTTATCGATATCATGGCCAAATATTTTCACTGATCCGGCACTCTTGCGTACCAGCGAGCAAATCACACCAATAGTAGTAGACTTCCCCGCACCATTAGGGCCTAAAAGCGCAAAAAAATCCCCCGGTGCAACATTGAGGTCAATACCTTTAAGCGCCTGAAAACCATCGTCATAGGTTTTACTGAGTTGTGAAATGGCCAGTGCTGGCTGCGTCTTGGTTTTCAAATGATGCTATCCATCTTGGTCTGTTAATAAGTGCGCTATTGTAGCCTTGCCTACGCAATAAGTCTGGTTTTAGACCGTATTTATACTAGTTACACAGACGGGTTAAAGGCATAATGTCAGCGCCGTCTGGATATTTAAAGGGAACCTATGCCGCGCAAGACTCTCCATCGCTTTTTACCTGATATCGGACGACTATTGCAACGTCCGTCGCTGCGCTGGATAAACTCCCTCTCTCATGATCCGAATTTGCTTCATCTCAATCGTCACTCGGTTTCTCTGGCGGTCTTTGTGGGTGTTTTTTGTGCCTTTATCCCATTGCCAGGACAGACACTACTCGCCGCATTAATGTGTTTTTGGCTTGGTGCCAACTTGCCCATAGGCATTATTCTAATCTGGATCAGCAATCCAATTACCATCCCACCCATGTTTTACCTCACCCATAGATTAGGTAGCTTTATACTCGACAGTGACCCAATCCCATTTACCGTCACATTAAGTTGGGAATGGTTTTCGAGTATCGGCTCAGCTATCGTACTGCCATTGATCACTGGCAGTTTATTGTGTGGCATCATCGCCGCATCTATAGGCTATTTTGCCGTGCGCTATCTATGGCGTTGGAAAGTAGTGAAAAATTGGGAAGCCCGCAAAGATGCAAGGCTACTGGAAAAACAACGGCAAAATTCCTAACCGTCGTAGCGCAACTCATCCGCAGGAGCCACGCGACTCGCTCGCCGTGCGGGGTATATGGTCGCCAACATATTTAATAGCATTGCCACCGCAGCGATAGTAGCCACATCAGACCAGCGCATATCCACCGGTATATAATCAATCGGATACACCGCTGTATTAAGCAAATTACTGCCCAGCGCCGCCTCGAGCCAAGCGACTAGATCGGCTAGCCAATAACAACCGAGTAAACCAAACAGCACCCCTAGCGCGATACCAAATAAACCAATCAATGTGCCCTGAAATAAAAACAGTCGCAAAATATCCGTTTCAGATAATCCCATTGTCTGTAACACCGCAATATCTTTGCGCTTACTGACTACAGACATCATCAGCATCGACACCACATTAAACGCCGCAATAGCGACAATAAGAAAGATCAGCAAGCCAACCATATTGCGCGATAACTGAATCGCTTGATAGAGATTACCATGGGTTTGAAACCAATCGCGAAAACCATAGCCATAGGGCAAATCATCCAACATCTGATAACCAATACGGCGTGCATCGAACTGCTGATCGATCTGCACTCTAAAGCCTTGCACCAGGTCTGCGGTACCATTGATTTTAGCTACCTGCTCAAGGGAGGCGAGACCCAATAGTTGATCCAACTCGGTATGAGTGGCAAAAACACCTGCAAGTTGCATTGAAAATACCGCCGTTTGGCCACCATCAATCGCTGGAATAATGATCCTGACCTGTTGACCAACCACCAAGTCGAGCTTTTCTACCATAGTTGCAGGCAGCAGTACGGCATTGCCAAGCGGCAGATCTAGATCTGCATCGCGCAACATTGACGCCATACCAGCCGGCATGGATGAATCAGCTAAACCAAGTAACTGCAGTGGCCGACTTTGCTGACCACTGTACAGTAATCCATCCACTTTATTATAAGGACTGACCTCAGTGACATGATCAAGTCCAGCAATTAACTGTTGCTGTACCTGCCAATCACTGACACCGGTATTGTGGAGCAACTCGATATGCGGCACCACCGACAAAATTCTTTCACGCAACTCACGGTCAAAACCATTCATCACTGACAGCACCACCACCAACAACCCAACACCCAACGCCATGCCTGTTATCGCTAACAGCGAAATAAACGACACCAAGAGATTGCCGCGACCGGCGGCAGTAAAATAACGCAAGCCAACCCATAATGGTACTGACCTGAGCAATAGCACTGACCTAAGCAACGAAAGGCTCCAACTGACCATCAGTTAGGCATAATGTGCGATCCATTCGTGCGGCAATAGCGGGGTCGTGAGTGACCACAACAAAGCTGATCTTTAATGCCTGATTGAGCTCCAACAACAGTTCAAGCATGCTACCCGCGGTAGCTGGATCAAGATTACCGGTTGGCTCATCCATCAGCACCACTGAGGGTTGAGTCACCAACGCTCGCGCGATCGCTACGCGCTGACGTTCGCCGCCTGACAGCTGTGCTGGCTGATGATGAAGGCGCTCACTCAAACCAACTTTACCTAATAATTCACTGGCTCTCTGTTGTGCATCAGCAACAGAGACGCCACCTATAAGTAGCGGTAACGACACATTTTCTAACGCTGAAAACTCACCGAGCAAATGATGAAACTGATAGACAAAGCCGACATGCCGATTACGCCAACTGGCACGTTCAGTTGCATTTAAGTCGCACCAATCCTTATCACAAACCGATATTACTCCTGCATCCGGCTCATCGAGCCCACCGAGAACATTGAGCAAAGTCGTCTTACCTGAACCTGACACGCCAATAATAGCAACGGTTTCACCCTCAACAATGGTTATATCGACCCCCTGTAAAACGGATAACGCATCGCCTGCCTGCTGATATTCACGACATAGGCCTGTGGCCTGAACTACAGATTTATTGGTCATAACGCAGTGCCTCCGCCGGTAATACCTGACCCGCTCGCCAAGCTGGATACAATGTTGCCAAAAGACTAATCACAACAGCACCGCCAATAACCACGGTCACATCGGCAAGCAGAATTTTGGATGGCAGTGAGCTAATAAGATAGACCGAGGGATCAAATAGGTACAGACCAGTGATGGTCTCAAAAGCAGCGACCAGATCGCCGATTGAGTAGGCCAGCAATAACCCCAATACCGTGCCAACCATAATACCCATCATGCCCACCGCCATACCCTGCACAACAAATATTTGCGTTACCATCGCCGAAGAGGCTCCCAATGCGCGCACCACGGCAATATCCTTGCGTTTATCAGCCACCATCAACACCAGGCTTGCGATAATATTAAATGCCGCCACAGCAATAATGACCGAGAGTAAAAGGCTGACCACCATTTTTTCCATGCGCATGGCTTGAAACAGCGTGCCCATTTGTGCCGACCAAGGGCGCCAGCGCAAATCAAAAAGCTGCTGATTTTTTAATACCCACTGATCAGCCACATAGGCATTGTGCATCTGCAACTGCACACCTTGATAATCATCACCTAAGCGCAGTAACTTTCGCGCGTCCTGTTGATGAATAAAACTCACCGAGGCATCGACCTGAGCACCTACCTTAAACACACCGACAACCACAAAACGTTTAATCCGAGGAAACACACCAGCGGGGGTTATATTGACGTCAGGCAAGGTTAGCTGCACGCGATCGCCAACAAATAAATCCAGTTTGCGCGCGACCTGACTACCCAACACAATGCCAAATTCACCAGGTGCTAGCTGCGCAATATGACCTGCAATCATATGCTCTTTGACCAACTGAACTGTGGGCCAACTAGCATCGATGCCCTGCACCATCACACCAGTCTGTTGTCCGGCATAAGAGAGCATGGCATAACTCTGCACCATCGGTACGACAGCAGCGACCTCGGAATCATTAGCTGACAGATTCTGCTCAAGATCAGCAACCTGTTGTGCAGATATCGGTTCAGCACTGACGGCAGTAATATGCGGTACTACCCTCAGTAACCGCTGTTTAATCTCCGCATCAAAGCCATTCATAACCGAGAGTACAACAATGAGCGCCATAACACCGAGCGCCATAGCAAATAGCGAAAACCCAGAAATAAACGAGACAAATCCCTCTCGCCGCTTGCTGCGGGTGTAGCGCAATCCGATAAACAGTGGAAGGTTTTTAAACATGCAGGGATTAAACCTGAAAGCCAGTCCGCACACAACTTTGACTGATGATTTGTATAACAATATAAAGCAGATATCAGCGGCAGGAAACATCGAGCACTAAGCAAGAATACCTAATGACCGGCGCGGCGATCAATCCAACACTAGCGCTGTTTGTCCTCAAAATAACGGTGCTCACGGCTAACGCGATTGAGCCCATTCATAGACGCAATGCGATAGGCTTCAGCCATGGTGGGATAATTAAACGTGGTGCGCAAAAAGTACTTGATACTATTGGCTTCACCCTGTTGATTCATAATCGCCTGGCCAATATGGATAATCTCCGCCGCTTCAGCACCAAAACAATGAATACCCAAAATTTGCAAACTGTCCTGATGAAAGAGGATTTTTAACATGCCGACTTCTTCACCGGATATATGCGCTCTGGCAGTATCCTTAAAGTAGGCTCGGCCAATTTCATAGGGGATTTTCTGTTCCGTCAATTCCGCTTCATTTTTACCGACAAAACTAATCTCAGGAATGGTCCAGATCCCCGTGGCAACATCATCGACGCGATATTGATCTTTCATACCGCACATATGCGAGGCGGCAAACCGACCCTGATCATAAGCTGCACCGGCTAGAGCTGGCCAGCCCATCACATCGCCTGCGGCATAAATATGCGGTATCGCGGTTTGATAATCCTTATTCACTTTAAGCTGGCCGCGCTTATCGGCCTCGAGACCAATATTATTCAGTCCCAGATTTTTGGTATTGCCCGTACGCCCATTGCACCATAGCAAAGCTTCACCATGGATACGTTTGCCTGACTTTAATTCCAAAGTCACTCCATGCTCGGAGGTAGTGACACGCTCGTACTCTTCATTGTGGCGTACCATCACCTGTAAATCTCGCAGATGGTAACTGAGCGCATCGGAGATCTCATCATCGAGAAAGCTCATCAGCCATTCTCTAGTATTGACCAGATCTACTCTGGTATCTAAGCCAGAGAAAATCGATGCATATTCACAGCCGATCACACCAGCACCATAAATAATGATATTGCGCGGGGTGCTATCGAGATTGAGAATAGTATCGCTATCAAAAATAGCCGGATGATCAAAATCAATATCATCAGGACGGTATGGGCTCGACCCAGTGGCTAATAGAAAATGTTTGCCGCTGACTTCAATAACCTTGCCATCTGCACTGACCACAGAAATGGTATGTTCATCAATAAAACTGGCGCGACCTATATGTATCGCAACACGGTTGCGCGCATACCCCTTGGTACGGCCCTCAACCTGTTTGGTAATAACATTGTCCGCGGCCTTCATAACCTCGGGGAAGGAAAACCATTTCGGCTCACCCACCGCGCGAAACATTGGCATCCTGTTGTACTGCATCATACGTCGCACCGACTGACGTAAAGCCTTCGAGGGAATAGTACCCAAATGGGTGCAATTGCCGCCAGCCAGTGCGCGCTCATCAACAACCGCCACACGCCCGCCCTGCTGGACGGCATTCATTGCCGCACCTTCTCCCGCTGGCCCACTGCCACTAACTACGAGATCATAGGAGAAGTCAGCCATGATTATGAATTAGCCTTATCCGATAGCGTCGCATCATAGGCTACGGCTGAATCCATTTGTTCATCACATTTATTCGGGTCTCCGCCACAGATATCACAACTATAGTTGGCCTCACCCAGAGCCGCGCCGACACCACCACAGGAGCCAGCAATCGGCTTACCACCCATCAGCACACCGATCGCCATTGCTGCAATCAGTAGACCAAAAATTAACACTGCCAATAGTATTTCTGCCATGCATTTAACCCTGCTTATCGGGACTATCTGATCGCTTTAAATAAGGCGCAAATGCGTTGCTGCTAATCGCCTTAAAACCATCATCCGCTTTTACTAACATATACACAGCTAAGTCCAATTGCTCAGCCAATAACATGCCCTGCTCTTCGCCTAATATGGTCAGCGCTGTTGCCCAAGCATCTGCCTCAGCACAGGTCGGTGCCAGCACAGTGACTGAAGCTAGACCGTGGCTGACAGGACGTCCAGTTCGCGGATCAATACTGTGCGAATAGCGCACACCATCGCTTTCAAAATAGTTGCGATAATCACCGGAAGTCGCCATGGCCGTATCAGCAACCTCAATAACTTGCTGTACCTGCGGTATCAGGCTGGGCTGTTCTACCGCGATACGCCAAGGCTGACCTTTGGGGTTGGAACCACTAAGACGCATCTCACCACCCACCTCGACCAAGTAATCTGGCAGTGCCAACATTTCTAGCATGTCAGCAATCTGATCAACGGCATAGCCCTTGGCTACAGCCGAAAGATCCAGACGCAGAGGCTGAGTTTTACTGAGTCGATCATCAGCAAGACGTACATGTTGGTAGCCAATCTCGGTTAAAGCCGTGTTTATTTGCTCATCTGAAGGCACGACATTATCGGTACTTACCGGGCCAAAACCCCATAAATCCACCAATGGTCCGACGGTGGGATCGAAAGCACCGGCACTCTGCTGCCAAATACTTCGACTAATGGCCAATACCTGAGCAAATTCAGCGCTAATCTGTTGCTCGGTATTAATGGCTAATTGGTTAAAGCGACTGATTTCAGAGTCGGATTTGTAAGTCGACATCGACTGATCGATAACCTCTAAAACCGCCTCAACGCGCTCAGCTAGGTCGTCGGGCGCAGGCTGATCAGCCACTACAGTGATGTGGTATCTGGTACCTAAAGCGGCCCCAGATATATTAATAATATCCGGTTTTGAATCACAGCCAGTGAGCCCTAGGACGACCCCTATGCTGAGCACATAAAACAAAAACGAGGCTCGTTTAAGAAGCCCCGTTAAAACATCAAAACACAATGCATTATCCGCCGAAGTCATCGAGGAAAATATTCTCTTGCTCAACACCGAGATCGACCAATAGCTTAACCACTGCCGCATTCATCATTGGTGGACCACACATATAAAACTCACAGTCTTCGGGAGCTTCATGATCTTTGAGATACTGCTCATAAAGCACATTGTGGATAAACCCTGTGAGCCCATCCCAATAATCTTCCGGTTGCGGATCGGACAGGGCTAAATGCCATTCAAAGTTATCATTTTCAGCGGCCAGCATATCGTACTCATCAACATAGAAGCACTCGCGCAATGAGCGGGCACCATACCAAAAACTGATCTTGCGATCCGAGTTAAGACGCTTGAGTTGATCAAAAATATGCGAACGCATCGGTGCCATACCAGCACCACCACCGATAAACACCATCTCATTATCCGTGTCTTTGGCAAAGAACTCACCAAAGGGTCCATAGACAGAAATCTTATCACCCGGTTTAAGGCTGAATACATAAGATGACATTTGCCCAGGAACAATACCCGTCGAACCCGGAGGTGGAGTGGCAATGCGAATATTAAACTTCACCACGCCTTTTTCATCTGGGTAGTTGGCCATTGAATAAGCCCGTATGACGGTCTCATCTACAATCGACTCATGCTTAAAGAAGTCAAAGCGCTCCCAGTCACCGCGATACTCTTGTTCAATATCAAAATCAGCATACTTAATATGGTGCGGTGGGCATTCTAGCTGAACATAGCCACCAGCACGGAAATCAACATCCTCACCCTCTGGCAATTTCAAGGTTAGTTCTTTAATAAACGTGGCAACATTGGGGTTTGACTCAACTTCACATTCCCAGCGCTTTACACCAAATACCTCCTCAGGCACTTCAACACGCATATCTTGTTTTACCGGCGCCTGACAGGATAGCCTCCAGCCCTCTGCAGTTTCACGGCGATTAAAATGTGCTTCTTCGGTGGGCAACATAGAGCCGCCACCTTCGCTGATAACACATTTACACTGCGCACAACTACCGCCACCACCACAGGCTGAGGGTAGAAACAGCCCTGCGTTGGACAATGTCTGCAACAGCTTATCGCCGGCGGGCACGGTGATAGTCTTTTCGCCATTGATAACAATATTGACATCACCGGAAGATACCAGCTTACTGCGTGCGGCAAGAATAAAGGCCACCAGTGCCAGAATCACCGCGGTAAACATACCGACGCCAAGAATAATTTCTGTGTTCATAGGTTATTACTTCTCCGTGATAACAGGGTCGCAACGATTAGCTACAGATCTATGCCACCAAAAGACATAAAACCAAGAGATATCAGACCAACGGTAATAAATACGATGCCCAGCCCCTGAAGGCCTTCTGGAACATCACTATATTTTAACTTTTCGCGGATCCCCGCCAATACGGCAATAGCCAATGCCCAAGAGGTGCCAGAACCAATACCGTAAACCACTGACTCCGTGAAATTAAAACCGCGCTCCGACATCAGCAGAGAGCCACCGAGGATGGCGCAGTTCACCGTAATCAAGGGCAAAAATACCCCCAACGCGCCATACAGCGCGGGCACATACTTATCCAACACCATTTCCAAAATCTGCACGATGGCGGCAATCACACCAATAAAACACAGATAAATAAGGAAACTCAGATCGACATCGGGCAAACCTGCCCAGGCTAGCGCACCATCGGCAAGCAGATAGGTCAACAGTAGATTATTGACCGGCACCGTAATGGTCTGTACCACAATTACCGCGATACCTAAGCCAATGGCTGCATCAATTTTTTTCGACAGTGCAATAAAAGTACACATGCCGAGAAACATACTCAGCGCAATATTATCAATAAAAATCGCGCGAACTAAGATACTCAGATAATGTTCCATTAGGCTACCTCGCTCGGACGGCTATTCGAGGTGATCTTAAAGTCCGGTTTTTCGACCTGTTTTTTATCGCGAATACGAATAACCCAGATTAATAGGCCAATTAAAAAGAACGCACTGGGCGGCATCAACATCATGCCATTGGCTACATACCAGCCACCATCAGTAGTCAAAGCAAAGACTTCATAACCCCAAAGCTTGCCGGCACCGAATAACTCTCGAAAGAAACCGACTACCAGCAACACCATGCTGTAGCCCAAGCCATTACCAATACCGTCATAGAAGCTCGCCATTGGCGGATTCTTCATGGCAAAGGCTTCCGCGCGACCCATAACGATACAGTTGGTGATAATCAAGCCAACAAATACCGACAGCTGCTTGCTAATATCGTAAGCCACTGCCTTAAGTACCTGATCCACCACAATAACTAACGAAGCAATAATGGTCATCTGCACAATAATGCGAATACTGTTAGGAATATGATTGCGAATAATAGACACGAACAAATTAGAAAAAGCCGTTACCGTAGTCAGTGCCAGACACATAACAAATGCCACTTTGAGACTGGAGGTTACCGCCAGTGCCGAACAGATACCCAACATCTGCAGTGCGATAGGATTATTGGCAACAATCGGTTCTACCAATGTATCTTTAACCTTTGACATGGTTTACGCCTCCCCTGCTTGTAAATAATTAATCAATGGCCGGAAGCCTTCATCACCGAGCCAGTAGCGCACTAAATTGTCGACGCCTCGGGTGGTCAGCGTGGCACCAGCCAAACCATCAATCTGGGAATCAGCGCCCTCTCGGCTCATATCAACTTTACCTTTGAGCACATTAATAACCACATCGCCCTGACGATAGGCTTGCTTACCAACCCAGCCGGCCTTCCACCGAGGGTTATCTATTTCACCACCCAAACCTGGGGTCTCAGTGTGTTCATAGAAACCGATACCGGCAACCGTTTGCAGATCAGACTCAAGCGCCAGAAAGCCATACAGTGTTGACCACAGGCCATAACCCTTAATCGGCAAAATAATTTTCTCAATGCCCTGCTCAGTTTCAAGCAGATAGACCGTGGCGTAGTTGGCGCGACGCTTGATCTTGGCTGGATCCTGCTTTGGGTCTAACGCGATCGACAGCGCTGGGTCTTTAGAGGCTTTGCGCTGATCATAACTAGCAACATCTACCGCATCAGTAAAACGGCCTGTCTCTAGATCGATAACACGTGTACTGATCTGCTCAAATTGAGCTTCAATAGCGACGCCCTTCTTAAGCAACCCAGCCGAAGCCAAAATATTGGTTTTAAGATCCAATAACTTATTCACTTCTTGCGTTGGCCGCAAAATCACTGCGGCGCTAGACACCACTACCGCACAGACGACACAAAGCGCCAATGCAACAGCAAATGTTTTAGAAATACTGTCATTACCCACGGGCCAGTCTCCTCTTTATATTGCCTTGAACAACCCAATGGTCGAACAATGGTGCAAATAGATTGGCAAATAGAATCGCCAGCATCATGCCCTCAGGGAATGCTGGATTAACCACTCGAATCAGTATTACCATCACACCGATTAGAATTCCGTACCAGAACTTACCGGTGTTGGTCATCGCCGCAGAAACTGGGTCAGTAGCCATAAAGATGGCGCCAAAGGCAAAGCCACCAATAACCCAATGCCAGTAAAATGGCATTGCAAACATCGGGTTATCCGAATCGATGGTATTGAACAGCATGGTCAGCGCAGCTGAACCGATTAAAACGCCCGCGATAATGCGCCAAGAAGCGATACGCATAACCAATAAAATCACCGCCCCCATTAAGATAGCTAAGGTTGAGGTCTCACCGATGGACCCTTGTATGGTACCAATAAAGGCCTGAGTCCAGGTGACACTCTGTTGTAGCGCCGCCATACCATCAGCGGCTGCGACAGATAGCATAGTTGCACCGGTGTAACCATCAACCGCCGTCCATACTGCATCACCCGACATATAGGCGGGATAGGCGAAGTACAGGAAGGCACGACCGGTCAGTGCAGGGTTTAGAAAGTTCTTACCGGTGCCACCAAATACCTCTTTACCGATAACAATACCGAAGCTGATGCCGACTGCGACCATCCATAATGGCAGATCTGGTGGACAGCAAAGAGCAAAAAGCACCGAGGTAACGAAGAATCCCTCGTTCACCTCATGGCCACGCACGGCGGCAAACAGCACTTCCCAAAATCCACCGACAATAAACGTGGTCATATAGATGGGTAAAAAGTAGGCTGCACCATGAATCATATTGTCCCAAATGCTATTGGCGTCATAGCCCGCTAACAGGCCAATAAACACACCACGCAGGCCCTCTTGGGAAACCATGCCCATATCGGCCATAATGCTATTGGCCTGAAAACCAACATTCCACATACCGAAAAACAGGGTTGGAAAGGTTGCTAACCAAACTGTGATCATAACGCGCTTTAGGTCGATACCATCACGCACATGCGAACTATTTTTGGTGACGTCCGAGGGCTTATACAGCGCAGTATCGACCGCCTCAAAAAGCGCATACCAGTTTTCCCATTTGCCGCCCTTATGGAAGTTTGGCTCTAATTTATCGAGAAGATTACGCATCATCGACTTAGCCCTCCTGCTCAATTCTGGTTAGATTGTCACGCAGAATAGCGCCGTACTCGTACTTGCCTACGCAGACATAGGTATATAGGCCAACATCTTCTTCATCCAACTCTAAACAACCCAACTTCTGAGCCATCTCGGTATCACCGACAATCAGTGAACGCAGCAGTTGCACCGGCAATAAGTCCAGCGCGGTAACATCTTCATAGCCACCCACTGGCACCATTGCTCGTTCACTGCCATTGGTACTGGAGGTCATATTAAATAACTTTTTGCCTAGCGAAGAGGCAAAGATCGGCAGCGCAGAATGCTTATTAACGCCAGCGCGTAAATAGTGCAACAACTCTCGCTCGCGACCCTCGCGGATAACGGATACCTGATTGTGGTAGCGGCCGAGGAAAGCAAACTCGCCAGAGGCTTTGCGACCGGCCAACACAGAGCCGGAGATAACCCGATTTTCATCATTAGTCAGTTCACCGATCACCAGCTGGTTAAGATTGGCGCCCAATGCTGTGCTTAGCAACCGCGGCTGTCTTACCTGAGGCCCAGCCAGTGCAACCACGCGCGAGCTGTCTAACTTACCCGAGGTAAACAGCGCACCGGTGGCAATCACATCCTGATAGCCAATGGTCCAAACGGTTTTATCAACGCTGACCGGATCGACATAATGAATATGGGTACCGGGCAGGCCCGCTGGATGTGGGCCGCTGAAACCAATTTCGCGAACGCCATCCACCTCATCACCGGGAACACCTGTATTGGGTGCCACACAGAGATTGACTGGACCGTCCGTCAGCCGGGTTAATACCTTGAGTCCGTTGATAAAGTCGTCCTGACGCGCTGCGATAATTACCGCAGGATCTGCGGCCAGCGGATTGGTATCCATGGCAGTAACAAATATAGAGGCGGGGGTAGAATCAATCTGTGGGACTTTTGAATAGGGTCTGGTGCGCAGTGCAACCCACTGCCCAGATTTGACTAGATTATCAACTACTACCGCGCGATCTAAACCCGCGAGATCCTGCGGCTTAAAGGATTGAAATTTTTCCGCTTTAACACCGCTGATATCGATAACTAGCGACTGAAATACCCGTCGCTCTCCACGATTAATTGCGACTACCTTGCCCGCCGCAGGTGCGGTAAAGACCACACCGGCATTTTTCTTATCAGAAAATAATACCTGACCCTTGGTGACGCGATCGCCCTCGCGCACCGCCATGGTGGGCTTCATACCCGGGTAGTCTGAACCCACTACCGCCACCTGACTTATTTTGGGGCCATCGTGAATGACCTGCTCCGGTGCACCGGCAATAGGCAGATCTAATCCTCGACGAACTTTGATCATAGGAAATACCATTATTAAAATTTAAATTCTGGCTGCAAAACCAAATGGTTGCGGCATTCAAAACACCGCGACTCAAGCCCAAATCTAAGCTTGAGAACTACGCAAATATCAACGTTGCAAATATCATTGTGATCACGCCCATTAGATGCCCTGAGAGCGGGCCAAAATTGGTCGATCTAAATCGCGCGGGATTATAAAGCGGTATACGTCACGATTCCAGCGCTACGGCACTTAAAACGTAAATCTGGAGCTTTTTTTTCGATTCTGGCAAAAATGGCTGTGAATTGAGCTTTTACCGCAGCCGATTACCAACTATTGCGACACTCACGCAGGGCTAAAAACACCTCTCGCTGAGTGGCAGAAGAGGCTAATTGCGGCAGATTTTCGATCACCTCGGCACTGTCGGTGCGGAAAAACGTATTGATCTGCCTCTCTTGGCCTAAATTGGTAATCAATGCATGGTTGGGATCTTGGCTCTCGACCTGTTTTAACAACCTTTGCGCCACTTGATTGCCCGGCTCTCGATCAAGAGTAAAACGCAAATTATTAACAATATAATCATGGCCCGGATAGAGCAAAGTACTGTCGGGCAGTGCCGCCATCTGCGTCAACACGGTCTGCGCCAGTACCTCTGGATCACCGCCAGCATGGCAATGCCCTACTCCTGCGTTAAACAGCGTGTCACCACTAAACAACGCGGGAGTCTCAGTTTTAGATAGCAGGCAGACATGGGCCATGGTATGCCCTGGCGTATCCAGCACCTGCAACTCAACAGAGCGGCCAACCTTAATAATCGAGCCCGCCTTTAAGCCGGTATCCATACCAGAGATCTTATCTCGCGCATTACTATGGGCCAGCACCTTGGCTCCGGTGGCGGCAACCAACGCCTGATTACCATCGATATGATCAAAGTGCTCATGGGTATTAACGATCTGCGTGATCTGCCAGCCTAATTGTTCGGCACGCTGCAGAACCAATTGATGGTCGTAGGGGTCTATAGCCAAGGCTTCAAGCGTATCTGGGCAGGCAACTAAATAGTGAAAATTGCGTAACGGGTTATCTGTCCAGATCTGTTCTACCAACATAGGTTTAAACCTCTTACGTAAACGCTAAACTATTCCACCTCTAGAGGATAACTCGGCCAAACAACGCCGGCAAACTTCTCCAAACAGCGCACCACCTGACAGCTGTAACCAAACTCATTGTCATACCAGCAATAGAGCACACAGCTGTTGCCATCGGTAATGGTCGCCTGAGAATCCAGTACACAGGCTTGGCGCGAACCGACAAAATCGGTCGATACCGCCTCAGTTGACACGGTGTAGCCGATTTGCTGCTGTAAGCTGGAGTGCAAGGCTTTTTGCCTTAAAAACTCGTTAAGCTCCTCAACATTTACCGCTTTGCCCAATTGCAAATTGAGAATTGCCATCGACACATTGGGTGTCGGCACCCGAATAGCATTGCCGGTTAGCTTACCTTTTAATTCTGGAATTGCCTTGGCTACTGCTTTAGCAGCGCCGGTCGAGGTTAACACCATATTCAGCGGTGCACTGCGGCCGCGACGATCGCCTTTATGGTAGTTATCAATCAGATTCTGATCGTTGGTAAAGGCATGTACCGTTTCGACATGGCCATTATTAATACCGTATTCGTCGAGTAAACATTTCAATACAGGAACGATCGCATTAGTGGTACAGGAGGCCGCGGAGATAATCTTGCGCTCCGGCGTTATTTCATGGTGATTGATACCGTAAACAATATTGGGAATATCATCGCCCGCAGGGGCCGTTAGCAATACCTTTGCGGCACCGGGACGCAGATGACCACTGAGACCCGCATTGTCTTTCCACACCCCAGTATTATCGACGATCAGCGCATTATTGATGCCGTACTCGGTGTAATCAATTTCCTCTGGGCTATTGGCATAAATCACTTTAATTGGGTTGCCGTTGACCACCAGCGTATTACTGTCGCTAAGCACACGAATGGTACCCTTAAAGGAACCGTGCACTGAGTCTCTGCGCAATAATGCGGCACGCTTCTCCAGATCGTTATCCAGCTTACCCTTACGGATCACAATGGCCCGCAGGCGCAATACATCACCACCACCGGCTTTATCAATTAAAATTCTGGCGACCAAGCGACCAATGCGACCAAAACCGTAGAGCACGACATCCTGCGGCTCTGGCAATGGCTTGATATCGGAACCAATAATATTAGCTAATTCATCATTGACGAACGCTTCAATTGAACGACCATTGCCATCCTGTTGGTATCTCACCACCATTTTGCCGAGATCTAAATGCGCGGGACCCAACTGCAACTTAGCAATGGCATCAAGCATTGGCGCCGTATCAAATTCAGACAGTTCATTCATTTCTACCTGACGAACAAAGCGATGCGCTTTCATCAAGTCAGTAACGGATTTATTGACCATATTATTGCCGTACATATAGGTACTGACATTATGTTCCCGATACAACTTACCGATCACTGGGATCATACCCTCAGCAAGCGCCTCTCGTTGTTTCCAATCTTTGAAAAAATCATCAGGTAACGGCCTTGTTAACTCGGTCATACAACAGGTCCTTTTAGCGTGTTGAGAAGGCCGAGCATTATCTAGCATCAACGCTTATGAGACAACACTCAATCATAACGGCCAAAAGATAGACAATATTTTTTCCATCAATACCCCGACCTCGTTAGAATAGCGGTCTTTTTAGCCTACGTTGCGTATAGCCCTTCGTAGCCAACAGTATTTAGTAGCCAATTATTTATGAGCATTATTCAGCAACAGCCCGCCGCAAACCCAGGTGACAAGCAATATTGGGGAGAACTTCGTGCCGCCGGACGCGCGCTGGCAGTAGCCGAAGCCGCCTTAGCCTATTCTGGCCTGACCATGTTGATCACGGAAACCGCCCGTCAAGCCGCCGAGCAAACTCGAGCGCTGGCGTTTTTTAGTGCCGCACAACAATTGCCTATTTACAGTTTTCCGGATTGGGAGACACTGCCCTACGATATTTTTTCACCCCACCAAGATATTATTTCGGCGAGGCTACAAACGCTGGCCAATTTGCCCAATGCCAAACAGGGTATTATTGTCGTGCCCCTATCGACCCTGATGCACCGTATCGCCCCCACCGATTTTGTTGCCTCGCGCTCCTTTAGTTACAATATTGGTCAAACACTGGATCGAACACAACTGCAAGATCAATTAAGCCGCGCGGGCTACCAACGTGTCGACACGGTATTTGAGCATGGTGAATATGCCTTCCGCGGATCCATTATTGATCTTTATCCGATGGGCGAAAAGAACCCATTTCGTATTGACCTGCTTGATGATGAGATAGAATCATTGCGCCTGTTCGACCCTGAGAGCCAGCGCAGCAAAGACAAAGTCAATCGGCTGTTACTGCTACCAGCAAAAGAATTTGCCACTGACAGCGAGGCGACGAACCGCTTCCTTAACAATTGGCATGATCATTTTGATCACAACCCAAATCAATGCTCAGTGTACAAAGATATCAAAGATGGCATTGCGCCCCAGGGCATTGAATATTATCTACCGCTATTCTTTGAGCAGACTGCCACGCTGTTTGATTACTTACCCAAAGATATCCAGCTATTTACTCACGCTGGCATTGAAGAGGCGGCAACATCTTTCTGGCAAGATATTAACAGTCGCTATGAGGAATACGGTGTTGATCCAGAACGGCCCATTTTGCCGCCAGCAGAAATCTTTATTGCCACCGAGAACCTTTTTCACAGCATTAAGCAGTTGCCGAGAACCATTATTGGCCATCAGCAGGTGGAAGATCAGCAGGGTCGTTGCAATATAGGTCTTCAGGCGGTTCCCGATGTCACCGTCAATGCTAAATTGGCCAACCCTTTGACTAATCTGCAAGCCTTTATCAAACAGGCGCCTGCCGATATGCGTCTGCTGTTTTGCGCTGAATCGGCGGGCCGCAGAGAAGTTCTGGGCGACTTATTAAAAACTATCGATATCAGACCGGCGGAGGTCGATTACTGGCATCAGTTTATCGCCAGTGATGTGCCCTACTGCATTACCACCTACCCTATTGATCAAGGGGTTTACTGTCCCGATCAAGGTATCTGCCTGATTACCGAAGGTGAGCTATTTGGTCAGCAGGTGATGCAGCGACGGCGGCGTTCAAAGGCCGCCGAATCGCCGGACTATGTATTTAAGAATCTGGCAGAACTCAAAGTCGGGGCGCCAGTGGTTCATGTAGATCATGGCGTGGGTCGCTATCAGGGGTTGGTGACTCTGGAAGTCGACCGCACAACTCAAGAATTTCTTATGCTCAGTTATGCCGACGATGCCAAGCTCTATGTGCCTGTGGCATCTTTGCATCTGATTAGCCGCTTTGGTGGTGGCGATCAGGTCGCCGCGCCACTTAATCGTCTCGGCACCGATAAATGGGATAAGGCCAAAGAAAAGGCCGCCAAACAAGTGCGTGATACTGCCGTGGAGCTTCTCGATATTTACTCACGGCGGGCAGCGCGCCAAGGCTTTGCCTGTGACTCTAATGAAGAGGATTACCGCAAATTTAGCAGTGACTTTGCCTTTGAAACCACAGCAGACCAGCAGGAGGCCATTGATGCTGTGCGTCGCGACCTGCTCAGCAACCAACCAATGGACAGACTGGTCTGTGGCGATGTTGGTTTCGGCAAAACCGAAGTCGCTATGCGCGCGGCCTTCACCGCGGTCACTAGCGGTAAACAGGTGGTTGTTTTAGTACCCACCACCTTGCTAGCCCATCAACATTTACAAAACTTCCGTGATCGCTTTGCCAATTGGCCGGTGCGTGTCGAGGAGCTATCAAGATTTAAAACTAACAAAGAGCAAAATGACATTATTGCCGCCACTGAGTCTGGTAATGTCGATATTTTAATCAGCACCCATAAATTACTTCATGCCGATATCGACTTTGGCCGCTTGGGATTGATGATTATTGATGAAGAGCATCGATTCGGTGTGCGCCAAAAAGAAAAAATAAAATCACTGCGCAGCGCCGTCGATATTCTCACCATGACGGCCACGCCGATACCGCGGACATTAAATATGTCCATGCACAGTATTCGCGATCTGTCGATTATCGCCACACCGCCAGCCAAGCGACTGTCAGTAAAAACCTTTGTGCGCAAACAGGAATCGCGGGTCACACGCGAGGCTATTTTACGAGAAATACTGCGCGGCGGTCAGGTGTATTTCTTACATAACGATGTTAAAAGTATTCGCCGCACCGCTGATGAATTGTCCGAACTGGTGCCTGAGGCGCGCATAGAAATTGCCCATGGGCAAATGCGCGAGCGCCAGTTGGAGTCAGTTATGTCTGATTTTTATCATCAGCGTTTCAATGTATTGGTGTGCACCACCATTATTGAAACCGGTATTGATGTACCCAGCGCTAACACCATCCTCATCGAACGGGCGGATAAATTTGGCTTGGCACAGCTGCACCAACTGCGCGGGCGCGTCGGC
>CBFHVP010000030.1:0-20022 GCA_965659315.1 uncultured Porticoccaceae bacterium
GGGCGCGCATCAGTAAACCAACTAATTGCCTGATAACCGCTCTGCTTGCCTTGGTCAAAGAGTCGCTGTGAATAATGACCCAGATCTTTCACCAGCTTGCGATCGCGAAATACAATCTCAAATCGATAGGGAACATGGTCTGCACCGGTACCGTAGATCATGGATTCATAAGTATTGGCATGCTGCCTTTCCGATTTAACAGACCAATCTTTGGATGCTGATAACGCTGACAATAGAGTCTGTTCGGTCAGCATTAATAACTCGTTAAAGTAATGATCTCCAACAGGTTGGTTGGGGTTGGCATTATCAGAGTCGAATAAAACCCTAACTGTCGCTTCGCGGCGAATCCCCGCTCGATAACCCGGGCAACTGCTATCAGAAAGCATACTGGCGTCGACTCTGGCGGTGGTCGTTCCCGCCTCCTGTAAATAGGACAGCACACGAATGCCACGCACCTGTGTATTAGTCGACATCACCGCGGTCTCATGTAATCCCCCGTTACGATCAAGGTAGGCGGCACTTCCAAGTGTCACCTCTGTCCCTAATGCGAGATCGACAAGCGCCTGCTTTATTGCCTCTAATTTAGCCGCTGCCGTCAGGTTGTCGGCGATCGTCTGAGAGGAGCTGAGAAGCATCATCAGTAGCAACCATCGAGGCACGCAAGCGACTGACTTGAGCACTGGTAAAATTTGGCCCTTGGTGATCATAAAAGGTTATGCACCTTTACCATGGGCTAGCGCTTCTAAATACAGCACGCGCAAATCGTCAACAATTTCTCGGTCCAGTGTCAGCGTTGTCTCGTAGGTGTCGTCGCCTACGGGAGAGATACTTTCTAGCTCAGCACCGTAAATTACGCCCTGTACACGCGCTTTAAAAGCATCACTTTCTACCACCATTTCGGCAACAGTAGTATTGGCATCAAGGTATTGACCATAGACCTGCTCCATCAATGAACGATAGGCATCCAGCTTAGAAGCTCGGATCGACAGTAAACGTTGTTGGGCGGGATTATCATGTGGCTGGACACTGATCACTGCATAACCGGTGGCCATAATATTTTCTTGTTTATTAATGATGTTCTCAACCATTGCATCGTTGTACTGATCAGATGTTGTGGCACAGCCGCTAATCAATAGACTTAACAAGCTAGCAGCCATAACAGCAGACAGCCGGTTAGAGCTCTTACCCAATTGCTTTGTAAAAATTGTTGTCATCGCAGGTCCTACCGTTTTGATAAAAGGTTTATCGACCGCCGCCGTCATATCGGCTAGAGGGCAATCGTCGCAAATGTGTTCCTGTCTTTACTATCGGCACAAATAGACTAGGCTTTAGATTAAATATAACTACAACTGATAAGCCAAAAAGATCAAGTAAACCCCTAAATAGCATGTCTGGCATAGTTTTTGCTCTCTTATCTATAAAGGACGAAATTGAAAGGATTTCGTTAGAGCATAAAATTTTAACTTATTGTTTTTTATAAGGTTTTTATTAGATGGCTATTGCAACACTGTCAAACCTACGACAGGACCTGTCAAAAATCGAACTCTCTGGATTGGGTATTCCCTTTCTCGTTCTGCTGATTATTTCCATGCTAGTACTGCCCCTGCCGGCATTTTTACTGGATTTCCTGTTTACGTTTAATATTGTTATCGGCCTGATCATTATTATGATCGCCATCAATAGCTCCAAACCGCTGGATTTCAGTTCATTTCCTGCCATTTTGTTAATGGCAACCATGCTTAGGCTTGGGCTCAATGTCGCTTCAACACGGTTGGTTTTGGTTAAAGGTCATGAGGGTCCAGATGCAGCAGGCAAGGTTATTGAAGCCTTTGGTGAGTTTGTTATTGGCGGCAACTACCTTGTCGGTTTTATTATCTTCGCCATTTTAATGATTATTAACTTTATCGTTGTGACCAAAGGTGCTGGACGAGTGTCAGAGGTGATCGCACGCTTTACACTGGATGCGATGCCCGGCAAACAGATGGCTATCGACGCCGATTTAAATGCTGGCGTTATCGATCAGGCAACGGCTAAAGCGCGACGAGAAGAAATTTCCCAAGAATCTGATTTCTTTGGCTCAATGGATGGTGCTTCCAAGTTTGTCCGCGGTGATGCGATCGCCGGCCTACTTATTCTGCTGATTAATATTATTGGCGGCCTGGCAATAGGACTTTCACAGCATGATCTAAGTTTCTCTGAAGCAGGCCGAATCTATGTCTTGCTGACCATTGGTGATGGCTTGGTGGCTCAGATTCCTTCGCTGCTTTTATCACTGTCCACCGCCATTATTGTGACTCGAGTAACCACCTCGGAGTCAATGACCGAACAAGCTAAATCTCAACTTAATAATCCCATGGCGATGTTTGTTGCCGCCGGCATTTTGATGTTGCTCGGGTTAGTCCCCGGTATGCCGCATATGGTGTTTCTGACCTTAGGTGCTGCTGTCGCCGGCCTTGGAGTAATGCTGTCTCAGGGAGCCAATAAGTTAGCGCAACAAGATGATGCAGAAACTCTGCGGCAAAGCGAGGCAGATAAAGCCAGCAAGGAAGAATTGAACTGGGATGATGTCGACCAAGTCGATCTGGTAGGTCTTGATATAGGCTATGGTCTTATTCCATTGGTCAATCCGGAAACGGGCGGCCAACTGCTACCCAGAGTCAAAGGCGTGCGCAAAAAGCTATCCGCTGAACTAGGTTTTCTTGTGCAGCCGATTCGCATCCGCGACAACTTAGATTTAGCACCAGATATTTATCATATTGTGATGAATGGTGTGGTAAGAGGCAAAGGCGAGATTAAAGTCGGCCGCGAAATGGCGATTAACCCCGGTCATGTTCATGGCTCCGTCGAAGGTATTCCCACAAAAGAACCCGCTTTTGGGCTCGATGCTGTGTGGATTGAACCCTCGCAACGGGATTATGCACGCACACTGGGCTATACCGTTGTCGATTCGGCGACAGCTATTGCCACCCATCTCAATACCTTATTGCGAGATAACGCTGCTGAGTTATTAAGTCATGATGAAACACAACAGCTGTTAGATAAGGTTGCCGGCCGATCGCCGAAACTGGTTGAGGATCTGGTGCCAGGAAAATTGCCATTGGCGACGATCACCAAGGTACTACAAAATATTCTCGACGAATCCGTCTCTGTACGTGATATGCGTACCATTATTGAAGTGCTATCCACAGAGAGTGGCCGCACACAGGATGCAGACGAGCTTACTGCCGCGGTACGTCCAAGACTGGGCCGTATGATTGTGCAGAGCTTAATCGACGTCAATGACAACCTGCCGGTGATTACGCTAGATCCCTCACTGGAACAAATGCTGCACAATATTTTGCAGCAGAGCAGCAGTAATCAAGGTCTTGTTATCGAACCAAAATTAGCTGAGGGCCTATTCAAGGCGCTCGCGGAAAATACACAGGAAGTTGAAAACCAAGGCCATCCCGCCGTACTTGTGGTATCGCCGGGTATCCGCCCCTGGCTGGCAAAAATTATTAAACACCGCTTAAGCGACTTAACCGTGCTGTCCTACAGTGAAATACCTGATGATCAGGCGGTAAAGGTAGTCGCGACTGTCGCGGTTGATAACACCAATTAATCTGAGGTAAGAAGAAATGGAACTACAGAGAGTTTTAGCCGCGGACAGCCGCAGTGCAATGGAGAAAGTTATTCAGCTCTATGGCAACGATGCGTTGGTGGTATCCAACAAAAAGGCAAAGGACCAAACTGAAATTATTGTCGCCATCGACTTAACCGATAAGTCCGGTGAGGCACTCAATGAACTTCAGGCCCCGCGACTCGAAGAACCACGAGCTGCTCTTGGTGATATGCCCAGCTTCGATGATGTTATGGAATCGCAAGTGTTTAAAAGTACTCGTGATGATGCTGAGCTTAGCAAATTGCCTGAGGATCTTACCGCCCAGCTAGTAGAGGAATTTACCGAAGACACCAATATGTTGTTTAAGCAAGAAATCGAGCGTCAGGCTCTGATTGAACAGCAAACCGATAATACCCTTCTAGCGGAGGATCGCGACAATCTTAAAGCACGAGAAATTGTTGACTTAGTCAAACAAGAACTCGCCGTTATGCGCAATGAATTTAAACTGGCACAACAGCTTGATGCTTGGAGCGGCACGCATTCCGTTGCCGATGAAATGCGCCCGCTAATTGAAGCCTTTAATGAGACCGGTATGCCCATCGGGTTGCGAGCTCTGGTCACAGATACCATTAATCAAAATACCGATATGGCCAACGCTTTGACCGCCATTACTGAGGTTTTAGGCAATAGTATCCGCGATGTAAATTTACTCGATGATATGCAAGGTATCCATGTGATTGCCGGTGGATCTGGATCCGGTAAAACATTGATGGCTGGAAGGCTGGCCAAGCAGGGAGCGCTGCTTTACGGCGAGCATCAGGTGGCCATTATCAGTTTTAATGACAATCGCTTTGGTGCTTGGAATCAGTCACAACTGGTCGGCGCTCAGGCAGGTGTAGAAACCTTCCGTGCCAACAGCACAGAAATGCTTGAGCAGCTTTTACAGGAACTGGAGGCTCGTAAGCTAATCATTATCGATACACCTGGAGAGGACGTAGAGACTCACAGTAGTAGTTTGTTACAACTACTGCCTGATGCACAGGCGCATCTGGTGGTTGCGGCAGATGCCTCTGAGGCCTCGGTCAAGCGCTACCTGCGCTCAGAGGGTGTTGAATGGCACTCTGTTATGTTGTCGCGGCTTGAGTCCGGTGTATATCCTTGGGCGGTTATCAACAGCTTGCTGCACAAAGATACACCCATTTCCGTTGCCGCAGCTGAGCCTAGTATTGTCGACGCAGCGACGCCAATTAGTGGGCACGCGCTGGCACAGCACGCACTAGCCCACTTACCTATTAGTTTTGTTTGACTCGCTAGGGGGGATCAACGAAAATGAAAACAAGAACAACATCGCTAAACGTTGGTAGTAGCGCAGGGAAGCTGGTCGAAGTCTTACCTGTGTTTGCTCTTCCTCTGGGTTTACTATCGGCGGATAGCGGATTGGCCTATATGCCAGCCAACAGTATCGAGTCACGCGCTTACAAGAATACGTTTGCCAGAAAAATAATGTCCAGAAGGTTGACCAATGTCCAGTAAAGCATCCACCCAGATAATTGGGATCGCCAGCGGTAAAGGTGGTGTCGGTAAAACGACCGTTTCGGTAAATCTTGCCGTGATGCTGGCTTCTATGGGCAAAAAAGTTATGCTTTTTGATGCTGACTTGGGGCTTGCCAACGCGCAACTCGCGCTTGGGTGCCGAACGCCGTTCAACTTCAGTCACGTTCTGTCAGGCGAAAAAACCGTTAAAGAGATTGTTATAGAGGGACCTATGGGCGTGAAGCTTGTCCCTGGTGCCAGTGGTATACAGCATATGGCCAGCCTTAATCAGGTTGAGACTGCCGGTATTATTCAGGCCTTTTCAGAAATTGAAGAGGAGCTCGATTACTTTATTGTCGATCTTGCTGCGGGCTTATCTGATACGGTAATGACCTTTTTACGCGCCTGTCAGCACCGCTTTATCGTGTTAAAAAATGAGCCCTCCTCTATTGCCGATGCCTATGGCACGGTAAAAGTCATGATTCAGGATTATCAGCTCGATAATATTGCGCTTATCCCCAATGGCGTATTCTCACAGGATGAGGGTGAGCGTCTCTACGGCAGTATTAACTCCGTTATTCAGAACTTTTTAGGCAATAGAGTAGACTACTTGCACTCCATTACTCAGGACGAAATGGTGCTACGGGCGATTAAAGCTTCGCAACCACTGGTTTCCTTTGCGCCCTCTAGTATTGCCAGTCGCGATTTTAGAGCGCTGGGCAAAGCAGTGAATAATTTAGATAAGAATGTGCCAATGAGTGGTGGTCTGCAGTTCTTTATCGAGCGCTTGGCGACTCAGCAAGCCACTGCCGGATAGTGAATAATTATGGTCGATCTGAAAGTTTATCAAGATATTCAGAACGCTGATAATAACAGCGATGCGCTACTAGCCCATGTCGGTCTGGTAAAGCGCGTTGCCCTGCACTTGAAAACACGACTGCCGAATTTTATGGAGTTAGATGAACTAATTCAGGTCGGCATGATTGGTCTTTTTGAGGCCAATAATTCCTATGATGCCTCCAAAGGTGTTGAATTTGAGGTGTTTGCCAAAAATCGTATTCGTGGCGCAATTCTCGACCAAGTAAGAAAGCTCTCCTACTTACCCCGGTCAGCTATTGTTAATATCCGCGATCACAATGAGGCGACGGCGGCACTTACTGCAGAGCTAGGTCGCGAACCATCGCAGGCAGAGCTTGCTAATTTTATGGGCAAGGATATTGAAAGCTTTCAAAAAGAGCGCACCCATGCCCATAGGTTTCAGACGGTATCTCTCGAGTCGCAGCTACCGGAAACCGTCGATTTGCCCTCTGGCGAAGTTAATGAGCCTGAGGCGCAGGTAGCGGAAGAACAGTTTATGGATTCACTGGTTGAGTCTATCGAAATGCTACCGGAACGAGAAAGAACGGTAATTTCCCTGTATTATGTCGAAGAGATGAACCTAAAAGAAATCGGCGCTGTTCTCGATGTGAGTGAATCAAGGGTAAGCCAGATAATCTCAAGTAGCGTAAAGAAGTTACGTAGGCATTTAGAGGTAAGCGAGTACTAACTAATGGTCCTTTCAATCTTTAAAAATAAAGCGGCTAAAGCCGCAATGGCTAAGGCCAAAGATGACTATATAAAGGCGGCAGAGCTAAGTGATGACTCTCGCTCGGCGCGCTCATATAAAATGCGCATAGGCACGCGCTGTCGCGCGCACTTGGACAAGGTATTCGTCGAGGGGGCAAAGAAAACAGCTGCTTTTCAAGATCAATGCGCTAGCGCCGCAGCTGAGGGAAAACCGCGTCCGGAACCACCTAAAGCCAGCCCGTTTCAAACCGCAAAAACACTTAACGGCGTAGTCTATACCTATGTACCACCTGAATTTGCCGAAGAGGTTTTTTCGTTGGGATGCAGGTATCAAACTATGCAGATTGACGTCTATAAAGCCATCTCGCTAGTACAAGAGGTCGCCGACAAAGTTGCCTTAGACTTAGATCTGGACCAACCATTGACTACATTGCAGTTTTTACGAGATGAAGCAGAACAAGATAGCCCCGCTAATGACAGCGCAGTATCTGATACAAATTCAGATGAGGTGCTAGATGACCACGACGACAATGAATAAGCATTTGGGTTGTCACCGGAGGGCAAAATAATGGTTACCATATTACTTTTAGCCGTTTTACTCGGTACTGCCGCCGCCGTGATCCTGATTATCTATCTGATCGACAGAGTTAATCGGCTGGAAAAAATAGCCAGTGCCAATGGCGAAAAATCTGATGAAAAAAACTTGGACAGCAATGCCGACAGCGGTTTTCTTGGTCTTAAAGGTAAGGCGCTATGGGATGCGATGTGTGGCAAACCTCCCGAAGGGTTTAATAGCAACGACCTAGTAGCGCTAAAGCCTCGCTATGAGCATGTTCTCAAAAAACATATTGAAAGTGTTTTTGCGGAGGGTCTGGATCATGGACAGTCTGGCGACACAGCGAAAAAGCCCAAGCCCACATCAGTTATTAGTACCCTAAGAGGCTCAGTTGAATCCTGGTTGCCACCGCAACATATATCGACTATCTACAACGTGGCATTTGAATCCGCTTCTGCTAGCGAAGAAGATTTACCAAGATTAAGGGCCTCTCTAGACGAAAGCACCGAAATGCTGTTCTCGCGATCTGACCTTACTCTCAAGCAGACTTATTCTTCGCTGTTATTGCCTTCAGCTGATAATGACACCGAGGAGGTGTTGTTAGAAGAGGGGCTAGAAACAGATAACGAAGAACCATTGCTCTGAGAGCTTAACGACTGTCTCCTAACGACTACCTAGCGTGCGCTAACAAAAGGATAGACAACGATCGAGTTATCTATCTCTTCTTCAAGTTCTTCTTCCACTGGTTGCCGCGACTCTTCTAGTTCAACTTGGCGGCGCAAAAGATCCAAATATTTGTCACGCTCCAAGGTAATTAATGCCTCTACGTCTGCGTTAAGCTTTGACACGTTATCTACTTGGCCTTCGAACGATTTAAGCTGGGATCCCAGAGCCACGACTGAGCTCGACACCTTGTCCAACTGTGCCCCTTGAGCCACCAGGGCAGATTTTAAACTCTTAACTTGCCCCGCCAAGACACTGGTTTGTGCGCTAACACTCTTGGCTGCCGCATCAGGCACTTCGGTATTAAGATTTTTAGTCGCAGCCTCTGCGTCGCTCACTGCTTGCACCAATAGCGTTTGGTTATCAGCAAACTGCGCCTGCTTGATAGCTAATTGATTAATCGAGTAGTTCATTTTTTCGAAATTTTCTAGCCCAGAATTCATCTGCACTACCCGCTTGCTAATAGCAAGCATCATACCGTCAACCTGAGCCACTCGATCTGAAAGCTGGAAGGACATAAACACAAATAAACCGATCGCTACCAATAACGCTGATACCGACCCTAAGAGAACACGACCAGATAAGCTAGCACTCTTAGCACTGGCATCAACCAATTCATTAACGCGTTTTTGCAAATGGTCAAGGCCATTCTCTAGGGCCGAGGAAGCTCGGCGGCTCACGTCAGCTGCACTATTTGTTGCATCCGCAGTATCTAATACACCGGGAACCAATACCTCTAGGCGACCAGAAATATCCTTAGCATTTTTAAGCACATGAGAAAAACGCTCTAGATCTGCTGCTGATAAGGCCTCGTCAGTACTTTCCTCTGCAGCTTGTTCTTGCTCCAACTCCGTAGACTCTTCAATAGACTCAACTGCAGCCGCTTCGGCATTATCATCGACTTGATTTTCTTGATCTTCTTGATTACTCATAGCTCTTCCGAATTATCGGCCTCAGCGGACTGGGGCGGAGAAATTATTGTTAACTGTTCAGAAATATCGGCAGTCATGCTTCTTACTTTAGCGATTCGTTGCTCAAATAATTCAGCAAACTGCTGATTTTCATTGGCGCCATTCGCATTGTCATCAACGCTCAGCCCAAGATCAGCCAATGCGGCGGTGAGCTCTGGATTTACATAATCAGAGTCCATAGCGTCCTCAACCATATCAATTGAGGCAGCTATAGGCCTCTCTTCAGTCTGTGTTTGCACTGGCTGCTGGGGAACATTGCCCTGCCCCTCAACGGTCACGTTCTTACTCCCGCCTTCCGTTGGAAATAGCTCGTCGTCATCTGAACTAATCACATCGCACCTTTGTTGCCAAACTGGTCAGTTGTTATCCACAGCAGCCCCTAACTGAAGCGCGCCTCTAATCCAATAATCGGCAGGTCTACCATAGCCTTTAGCGAAAACTTCCGCTCTTTCACGAGACGCAAAAGGCCCTGATATAACCGCATAAGCTACCGAGGCCGGCGTTCTAATAGGCACAATAATCGCTGACCGCAATCCAGAATAACGTCGTATGAAGAATCTTGCTTGGTCTTTCTCAGACAGCACAATGTGCTGAACAAAAAAATCGCTCTCGCGGGCTTTTTCAATGACGGCGATAGCCTGTTGCTCTGCCGTTAATGGTCTCTTTTCAACCACTGTCACAGGCGGTGGTTGAACAGTCGGCTCAGGTTCTATGATGGCGGCAGTTGCCTGTGCTTGTTGCTGCTCCTGCCTCAGGGCCTCCATCAGGGCTGCAGTTTCTTCAATTTGCGCCAGCTCATCGGGCGCTGCGGGTGGCGGCTCTTGGATATCAACCGACATGCTGTCTTCAGGCGCTTTTTTAACAATAACGGCTTTGACCTCATTAGCGCCTTGAGGATCGAGACTGGATACCACGGTCCAAGTAATTCCCAGACTCAGCACAAAAGCGGCAATCAATGACCAATTTAACCCTTTACCTGGCGTCGAATCCTGCTCTTCTTCCTCGTCTTGTTCTGAGAAATCATCAATAAACTCCATAGACTGTGCTGGGAAAGGGTTGGTTTCGGAGTAATCGCCGCCCAAATAATCGTTTTCATCATCATGGTCTAAAGGTGGCGCGAAGTCTTCAGTGTCTTCCTCAGCGTAACCACCGCGGATAGCCGCTCCCAAACCGGTATGCATTAACAGCGTTTCTGTCTCACGCTCAAAGCCGTGTTCAACTGCCGCTTTCATCAACTGGCTAGCCTCATCAAGTGTCGGTGTTTCAACCACCCAGCGATAGAGTTTTCGGCCGAACAATGTCAGGGGCTTCTCGTAGTTAGGCCAGCCAGTTTTATCAAGAAAGAGCACCAATCGGACATTGACGCCGGGAAAATCCGCCAGCAGCCTTACCAACAGTGCCCACTGCTCTTCGTTAACCGATTTAGCATCATTGACCACCAATAATTTAACCGATGCGGCGGGGTCTGCAGGTTGTCGCGCTTGCTCCATACTCATGGTCGCTAACATTTCGTTAAAGCGTTTGAGTAAACTGTCTGTATTGGTTGGCAGAAATACCTCTACCTGAAAAATATTCAGGTCTCGCAGGCGCGCCACCAACATACGGCAATAATGGTCGAGGACGGTCTCATTGGTGCCGATGACTGCTAAACCCAATTCGTCATCGACCAAAGCGTTTAGTGCGAGCTGAAAGCGCTGTTTATCCTTTGAGCGGTAAAAAATGTCGCCACCGTCAAACCAGTCTTGAAACTCAAAGGTTGGCTCTTTGTGATTATCTCTCATGCTTTTTACTCCCTAATCAACAACCGACTAGTCACTCAAAGTACCATCTGGATTGTACCTCATACCAGCAGGCACTTCGGGTTGTGGTTTTTCTGCTGGGCCACCCCCTCTGCCGACACTATTGAGGCTGAATACATAGGCGATAACTTGGGCCACAGCGTAGTATAACGATTCCGGCACAGTTTGATTTATATCTGTGGTGAAATAAAGTGCCCGCGCCAGGGTTGGCGATAGAAAAAGTGGTACACCGGACTCGGCAGCCTTTTCTCTAATACCTTGGGCCAAAAAATCTACCCCTTTGGCCACCACTAATGGCGCCCCATCGCTGGAAGGGTCATAACTGAGGGCAACAGCAAAATGCTCTGGGTTGACAATAATAACGTCTGCATCTGCAACCGCTTCCATCATTTGGCCCATGGCCATTTCACGCTGTTTGCGCCTAATTTGCGCCTTCACCTCTGGTCGACCTTCGGTGTCTTTGAATTCATCTTTGACCTCTTGCTTGGTCATCTTCATTTTTTTGTTAAATTCAAAGATTTGATAGGGTACATCGATCGCTGCAGCAATCAATAACGTCAAGGTCACTAGGACGGTTCCACCGGCGATAATCTTTCCGGCCTCGCCTAAGGCTGATCCGGCATCCATAAAACCAAGCTGAATAAAGCTATCGAAGTTCTGGCTGACCACTAAAAATAGTACGCCGCCGACGAGAGAAAACTTTGTCAGTGCCTTAGTTAAGTCCACTAACGCCTTCATGCCAAACATGCGTTTAAAGCCTGCCAATGGGTTTATTTTGCTGGCCTTGGGAGCCATGGCTTTGATCGAGAAAATATAGCCGCCCAGTGCGCCAGCTGCACCTAGCGCTATGACAACCGCCAGCGCAAATATGGGCAACACAACGATCATGCTATCTAACGCTTGAACGCCGAACGTCGCGGGCAATAGGTTATCGGAAAAAATTGCCTTACGGTCAAAAACAAAACCAGAAACGAAAACCTCGCTGAGCTCAACAATAATATAACCACCAAATAAATACATGAAACAGGCGATGCCAATCATCATTGCGGCAACGCTGAGCTCTTGAGATCGCGCTACCTGGCCGTCTTCCCTGGCCTTTTCCAAGCGCTTGGCGGTAGGCTCTTCGGTGCGCTCTTGACTGGTATCCTGATCTGCCATTAACTCAGTCCCAATGCCTGACTAAGGGTTTCGAAACCTTGACGCCAAAGCCATTGAATACGAAAGCCAATACTATTCATAGACATAGCGAGGAGAATAATACCGGCGAGAATCATCGCCGGAAAACCCACTGCAAAAATATTTAGTGCCGGCGCTGCCCGAGTGATGACTCCGAGACCTAGGTTAATAAATAACAGAGATACCAGTATTGGCATGGCCAGTAGTACTGCACCGAGAAATATCATAGCACTCCACTGCACAACCAGTTGCAACAGAGCCTGAGTACCGATCATGTCGCCGATAGGCAGCAACTTAAAGCTTTCCAACAGCATGGTGATAACAAGCACATGACCGCCAAGCCCTAAAAAAAGTAGCGTTGAACAGATAATCAGAAATTGAGAAATAACCGGAACATTGCCCATATTAGGGTCAACCATATTTGCCATACCCAATCCCATCGACGCAGATATTGCCTGGCCGCCAACGACCAGTGCAGCGTTAACCACCTGCAAGATAAGCCCCATCAGCACCCCGATAAACACCTGATTGAAAATTTCTTTAAGGCCAATGGCAGAAAAAGGATCCAACGCTGGCCAACTAGTTAACGGGTAGATCATCCATGTTAGCAACAGGGCCAACAGCACACGTATACGTACAGTGACTGAGCGAATAGAAAAGAAGGGAGCGGCCAGCAAAAAAGCGGATATACGTATCATTGGCCAGAGCAGCATATAAAACCGCTCGACGACTTCTGCGACCAGCAGATCCATCAAATAAACAGCGTAGGAATACGCTCGAAAATGCGCTGGAAGAAATCGACCATGACGGCAATTTGCCAACCACCAAATATCACCAACGCCAAGACCATAATCGCAAGTTTAGGTATAAAACTCAGGGTCATTTCTTGTATTGAGGTCGCCGCCTGCAAAATGCCCACGAGCAAACCAATCGCCAGAGCTACACCTAATAGCGGAGCTGCTACTTTAACCGCTATCCACAGGGACTCGCGACCCAGATCAATTACCTGTGCTGCATCCATAATATTCTCCTAGGTCACCGCAAAACTTGAGGCCAATGAACCCATGATCAACGTCCACCCGTCAACCAGAACAAATAGCATCAGTTTAAACGGCATCGATATCATCATTGGTGACAGCATCATCATGCCCATCGACATCAAAACACTGGCCACCACCAGGTCAATCACCACAAACGGTATATAGATTAAGAAACCAATCGCAAATGCACTTTTTAATTCTGATGTAATAAATGCGGGGACTAAGGTGGCAAAAGGCACGTCGGCTGGCTCTTCAATATCTTCATTGCCGGCTATTTCAGCAAACATGGCAATATCAGTTTCTCGGGTCTGATTCAGCATAAAATTCCGCACTGGAATTTGCGCCTCAGCCAGCGCCTCCTCGAAACCAATTTTTTCTTCAAAATAGGGGGTAATGGCATCATCGTAAACACTGCTCAGCACTGGCGACATAATAAAAATAGTCAGAAACAGGGCCAATCCGAGTAGTACCTGGTTGGGCGGTGTTTGCGCAGTGCCCAATGCCTGTCGCAACAGGGATAAAACAATGATAATGCGCACAAAGGACGTCATCATCAGCAGTAAACTCGGCAACAGCGTGAGCACTGTCATCAGCGCAATAAGCTGCAATGTTAGGCTGTACTCCGTGCCCCCAGCGTCATTTTCGACCATGTTAACAATGGGCAGGCCTGCCTCTGCAAAAGCTGGACTATTGACAGCGAAAAGTAGAAAACCCAGTACGAGGCTTTTGATGGCGGGGAACTGCTTGCTGATTATCCAACGAGCCAAAATTTAATCCTTTTGTCTCTTCACCGTTTGCGATAAAAATTGTTTAAAGTTTTTGCCTTTTTGTTCTGCTGCAGCATCCATTTCTTGGTTGTCGTCCGCAAGCGCCTTATGCGCTTCCCAACCACCCAGTCTGGTTATGCCTTGCGGGGATAAACCTAACAGAATTTGTTCAGTATTGACACTAACAAGAAGGAGTTTCTGCCTGGCACCCAGATTTTTGACCTCGAGAATCTTAAGGCGTTTGCCCTCATCGCCCCCTATACCGAGGTTTAATTTTTTGAGCGCGAATAATGTGGCGACCAGTAATGCTATTACCAGTAAAAAGGAGGCTATCATCGATAGCCATTCAGCCCAACCATATTCAGCTGCCATTTTGTTCCCAGCTTAAAGGTTTTTAACGCGATCCGCTGTTGGTACCACACTGGTTAGTCGAACACCATAACGCTCATTAACCAAAACAACTTCGCCCTGTGCCACAAGGGTATTATTCACTAAAAGGTCCAAAGGTTCACCTGCTAGACGATCGAGCTCAACAACACTGCCTTGAGTCAGTCGCATTAAATCACGAATTTTGAGCGACGCGCGACCAACTTCAACGGAAATGGTGACGGGAATGTTCTGAAGAACCTCTGAATTAATCTTATTCTTCTCCGCGTCCTCCGCTGACACCTCGGGCTGTTCAACGACTGTTTCTGCTTCTACTTCTGATTCTGCCATACTTTGTTACTCACTATTTTAGTCATACTGTCTATGGTTACTTTATCGGCGCTAATGATTTGACAATTTGCGCGGCCATATTAGAGCCATTGCTACCGATATCGGCATCAAACACCGGCACATCATTAATATGGATGCGGGCATAATCTGCTTTATTTAAGTAAATAATGTCATCTTCACGCAGTTCTTCGAACTGCTTTAACGTGGTTTCAATATCTGCCAAGGTAACCTTAAGTTCGAGTTCCGCATCCAGCGCTGCCGACTGAAGCTCTGTGCTCCAGGCTTTGTCTGAAGCATCGTTACCGTCACCGGTTTGCACCCGACTGCGCAACAAATCACGAATAGGTTTAAGTGAACTATAAGGGTAAACAAGATCAATATTGCCCGATGCCTGATCGCCCAGATCCGATGAAAAGCGACTGACCACTACAAGGTCATTCTCATCGGCAATTTGCGCGAACTGAGGATTAATTTCGGAGCCAACATGTTCACATTGCAATGGTAGGATCGGCGCCCAGGCCTCCTGCAATGAACCGAAAAATACATCCATCATAATTTTAATAATGCTGGACTCGGTAGGTGTAAATAGGCGCCCTGGCGGAAGACTGTCAATGCCGCGGCCAAATCCACCAAAAAAGTTATCCAGCGAAGCAAAGATAACTGATGGCTCGATCACGACCATAGAGTAACCGCGCAAGGGGTTTAATCGAATCGTATTTACTGCAAGTGGTGGCGATAAATCCTTTAGATAATCACCAAATTTCATAATCTCAACATTGGCCATATTGACCTTTGGCGTCGTGCGCAAAACCTCTAACAGCCCTAAGCGGAACTGCCGGACAAAACGCTCGTTGATCATATCGACAGCGCCAACATTCACACCCAGTGAAGAATCTTCATTGGTTAGATCATGTTTTACTGCGCGCGCACCTGTATTAATACCTGTATCCGATTCAATTGAACCGTCCTCAATACCGGCCGCTAGTGCGTCTAACTCTTCTTGCGATAATAAATTGCTTGTCTCAGCCATATGGCCCTCACAAATGTCGGTGTCTGAATTTGCCGCTCTGGCAAATTACTGAACCACAAACTCAGTTAAGTACACTTCTTCAATACCGCCAAAGTCCTCGAGCTCTTCGAGCTTGGCGTTCATCACTAATTTCAATTCATCGGCAAGATTAAACCTAAAGTCTGGATCGGCAAGATCTTCCTCGGTCTGTTGTGACATAACCACTAGCATTTCATTGCGCAGAGGAAATTCATGCTTCTCAACGTTGTCAACGACGCGGTCATCGTAATGCGTCATAATAGCCACGGACGCCTGCATTACTTTTCGCGAATTGCTGACATTGGTGGTTAACTCTTTTTCCAACTGGTAATAAGACTGTTGAAATTTGGTTAGTTCTGGGCTGTCTAATTGCACCTTATTCGGGCCGGCCGCTGCCTCTGCTGCTGCCGCTGCTTCTGCCTCTGCCGCCGCTTCGAGAGCCGCCACTGCTGCTTCTGCATCTTCGTCTTTGTCGGCATCAAAAAAGCCGCTGGCAAATAATGTTGCACCGATAGTGATAGCAACTATTAATAACACACCAAAGACGATAAGAAGAATCTTAAGGATGGGGCTGCCTGCTTTCTCTTCTTCTTCTAAAATTTCTTCACTCATGGTTTATTCCTCTCATTCTCAACTCTTCTTATATCGTAAATGCCTGCTATACAAGCACATCCAATCCATTATCAGATATCTCTCTTGTCACTTTAAGGGCTTCAGGCTCTTCATCAACCGATGTCCCAGACTCACTTTGCAGTTGTTGCTGAGCTGTCGATTTTCCGTCAGATTTGCCCTGATTGGCCATCTCTAACCCTATATAAGCAGTTTCCATGCCATGTTCTTCCAGCGCGCTACGTAATCTTGGCATACTCTCCGCCAGCAGCTCTCTTGTCGCGCTATTGGCAGCATGAAAATTAGCCTCTAACTCGCCATTTTTCATTTCCAATTGTATCTCAATTCTGCCCAGCGATTTAGGGTGAAGGTCCATTTCAACACGCCAAGCCCCTCTAGTTATCTGCGCCGCAAGGCGCTGACCCAATGCTTCCGTGAGCCGTCGAGACATCTCTGTGCTCTCATCTTGCTTGCGCATCGCCTGCTGCATAGCGTCCTCAGGCAAACTCTCTTGCAGCGGCTTATTCAATATCTCAGCCGAACTATGCTGCGCTGCCAAAAAAGCCGATTCACCAAACGTTACCGGAGCCGCTGATGCTGATGCTGAGGGCATTGGTAAATTAATGGCATCTAGCTTTAACGCAGGGCTTATGTGCGCCGTTTTGTCCTGTCCCTGCCACTTTGTGGCAATATTTTTAACTTGCGGCTCTTTAAACAGAAGCTTGCCTGCCAAATCAGCTGCTGGTGCAACCGCTGACGCATTCGCCTTAACAGCTGTTTCTGTCTGAGTAGCTAATACCGGCTCCTTGCTCGACCCTTCTCGACTGGCTTGCTTTAATACCTCAACCAATTGCTTGGCACTGAGCGCAATAGCCGCCGATTGATCAGTGGGCTGCTGTTTTACCATCGTCCCCACCATGCCTTTAGAGTCAGCCACAATAGTTTTTAACCCTTGGTTGGCCAATTGTTGTTGCTGTGCAAGCAATTCTAAAGCCGGCTTTATTTCAACCGCGCCTGCCGATAATTGCTTTGCCGCACTGTTATCTGCACCGGCACTATTGGCTATCCAGGCTGCCAACAAATCATCGCCCTGCGGTTGATGACTATTGGCCTGCCCTGCAATAAAGGCATCGGTCGCCTCTGTTTCCCTATCGCTAAACGGCAATCCGTTAAGCTGCAAGGTCGCTTGATCGAGGCTCTCTGCCTGATCTTTCTCACCTAGCAGTAGTTTCAATGCAGCGGGATTTATTCCCTGTGATTCCGCAAAAGCGGAAACAGCATCTAGTGATGGCGTTTCACCGCCAACCATCAGCGTCAAGCCACTTTTTAACTGATGGCTACGCAGACCTGCGTGGTCGGCGTTATCGCTAGCCGTTTCATGGCCACTTTGCGGCAATGACTTGCCACTTTTGGCATCGTGCCTCTCTGCTATTCGGCTAGCAAGCAGCGTAGAAAACTCATTTTGCTGCGGCTTGTTGCCGACCTCTGCAGGCTCTGCGCCCGCTGTGTTGCTGACTTTTGGAACTGCACTTAATATCAGATTGCTGATTTCAGCCATTACTTTTTATCCAGTTATTTCGCGTTAATACTGGATAGTTTGCAAGACACGTGCCAAACCCCTTTATGGGCGATTCATCTGTTGCCTCAGGTTGTATTGGGTAATGCTTTGCGCTTCTCTCGCGCGGTTTTCCATCAATTCTGCAGCGCTGTCCTGTTGTTGCTGAGCACGCTCAGCTAATTTTTCTAACTTTAAACGTTCGCGATCAGCCAGCAATAAGATTTGTCGCGCCTCCGCGCAATCAGACTCCAGCGCGGTTATCTCCGTCATGGCTTGCTTTTTAATCTCTTGCAACTGGCCAATAAACTGACGGTAGTTGCCAACTTCGCTGGTACTGTGAGCTCGGCGTTGCAGCTGGCTGAGTTGCGCTGCATATTCCACTAATAGCTCTTCGAGTTTTTCCTCTCTCGCCAATGCCTGCTCTTTGCGCTGATGAACTTCAGCCAGAGACAGTTGCGCCTGTCGCACGTCTTTTTGCGCCTTAGCCGCTAGGACCTGCCAAACGGGTTTAGCTTCAGATGTTGTCGTCATTATGCTATCACCCCCCTCAGCTACTGACTTGGCCGGTTAGTTGCTGCAGCATCTTGTGACTGTCCTCAATACTGACGCTATCGTCGCTAGACTGTTGTAATAATGCCTCCATTCCAGGTCGTAACCGGATTGCTTCATCAAGGTCAGCATTGGTACCTGCTTCATAGGCACCCACTTGAATAAGATCCTGGTTTTGTTGGTATAAGGTCCACAAACGCCTAAAGCGATTGGCTGCATTGAGGAGGGCTGGCGAGACTAAATTAGTCATCACTCGGGAAATTGAGCCAGCTAAATCTATCGCTGGATAATGCGCCGCATCAGCCAACTGACGAGATAACATCACTTGTCCGTCTAAAGACGCTCGAGCTATATCAACAATTGGGTCTGAGCGATCATCGCCTTCAGCGAGAACCGTATACACGGCGGTAATAGAGCCATGGCCATTGCGACCTACACCCGCTCGTTCAATTAATCTTGGCAGCAAAGCAAATACTGACGGGGGATAACCCTTAGCGGTTGGCGGTTCACCAATGGCTAAGCCAATCTCACGCTGAGCATGCGCCACACGGGTTAAACTGTCGCATAGCATCAGTACATTTTGGCCGCGATCTCTAAAGTACTCAGCGATTAAATGCGTGAGGTTGGTGGCTTTTAAACGCAACACAGGGGATATATTCGCCGGTGCCGCAACCACAACAGATTTAGCCAATCCCTCTTTACCCAAGGTCTGATGGATAAATTCTTGAACTTCTCTGCCGCGCTCGCCAATCAGACCAATAACCACAACATCAGCCTCGGTATTGCGGGTCAGCATGCCAAGTAACACGGATTTACCCACACCAGAACCTGCAACTAGACCAATTCGCTGTCCTCGACCTATGGTTAAACAAGTATTTAATGCTTTTATACCGGTATCCAAAGTTTGATTGATGGCGCCGCGTTCCATAGGGTTGATAGTCAGCCCTTCTAGGGCCAATTGATCGCTGTAGTCTATCGGCCCTTTACCATCAATTGGCTGGCCCTGACCATCGACAACGCGGCCTAGCATTGCTCTTCCCAAACAAGCTTTGGAGTGATTGGAGCGCACCCATACGCGTGCGCCGGGACCAACTCCTCCGGGTTCTGAAAACGGCATAAGGAACAGTAGGTCGTCCTGAAAACCGACCACTTCTGCATCAATAAAGGTGCCCAGATCGAGGTTTTCCACCTGACAGTGGGCGCCTAGGGGCGCAATAATGCCCTTGGCCTCTAAGGTTAAACCGACCACGCGCACAAGCTTGCCGCTAGTCGACACCTCAGGGGCTCGCACCTCGGCAACTAGCTCATCTACCTCTGTGGCGAAATCAAGCATCGGGGTCATTGTCCTCTGGCGGCTCAGCATCAGGAGAAGTTAAATCATTTCCCTCTGATGTCTCTAGCGGATCGATGATGTTCTCACCACTAGCGGATTGCTGTTGCTCTTCCGGCAGGTCATCGACGCTTTCATCCAAGACTGTATTGACTTCGGTCGTCTGCTCCTCTGTATTGGGTGGCTCTTCAACGACTACCGCTCCTTTAATCACTTTTTCTTGTACTGGATTGGCAAAATTACTATCAACATTGCTGCTGGTCTGGCCATTACTGCCGTAGGAATAGCCTAGGACTGATTCGGATAGTGCCGCCAGCCGGTGTTCTAACAGGTCTTCTATAGCGCTGTCGTCAATACTGACTTTTACACTACCCTGCGTTAACTCAGGATCATCTCGCAAATCAATGCCTTCAAGCTCGCCACTGAGATGCTGTTTGAATTTTTCTACATCAAGAGGATGCAAGCGGACAACAATGGGC
>CBFHVP010000031.1:0-19938 GCA_965659315.1 uncultured Porticoccaceae bacterium
GCCCAGATAGGACATTACCGGTTGTGGCGTGTCTCCCCACTGCTCTTGCAAATGGGTAAAATCAACAGAGCGCGCATCTATTCTCGGTGGCGTACCGGTTTTTAGACGCTCTACGCGAAACGGTAGTTGTCGTAAGGTCTTAGCCAAGTTTTCTGCCGGCGGGTCACCTGCTCTGCCAGCCGCATGGTTTTGCAAGCCAATATGTACCTTGCCAGCTAAAAAGGTTCCCGCGGTCACCACCACCGACTTTCCGGTGAATTTCAACCCCATTTGAGTAACGGCACCCTTTACTTGGTAATCCTCAATAATAAGATCATCTACCGCTTGTTGGAAAATTGTTAGATTTGGTTGGTTTTCTAGAATATGTCGGATTGCCGCTTTATATCTAACACGATCAGCCTGTGCCCTAGTTGCTCTTACTGCAGGGCCCTTGCGTGAATTGAGTACACGGAATTGTATACCACCCTGATCGGTTGCTGTTGCCATAGCACCACCTAAGGCATCAATCTCTTTAACAAGGTGGCTTTTACCTATCCCCCCTATAGCGGGGTTACAAGACATTTGTCCAAGAGTTTCAATATTATGGGTGAGCAACAAAGTACTGCAACCCATGCGTGCAGCAGCAAGGCAGGCCTCTGTGCCAGCATGACCACCTCCGATCACAATGACATCAAATTTATCAGGATAGAGCATAGTGTAACGACTAAATAGAAATAGGTGGGTATTATACGGTGATGTGGCTAAAAAATAAGCAGTTTTATTTCTGTGGTTAACTTGTCGCGTTAATAAGATAATTTAAAGTATGTATATATAGTATATATAGATTTATTATTATTGTTATTGGTGGGGCTTTGTTTTGGGGATAATTCACAAAAACCCAATAGAATCATTAATATGGAGTGTATTTTTGCTCTTATAAGTGCGTTATATCAACGCGCCTGTACCTGTGTACTGAATGTTGCTGTTGTGTATGATTATTTTCAATATCCCAGTTTTTAGTGTTTTTGCGATTAAACAGTGATTAACTATGGGTTTTATGCAACGGTTATTACCAAGATTAAAACTGATTGGTTGATATATTAATTGTCACGGTAATTCTCTGGGCACAGCTTGTGGATTATTTGTGGACCAGCAATGCGATGAGCTTTATATCCAACTGTTTTGCTAATTTAACAAATTAGACGTTGATCTAGCTAGGTAATTTCATTAGAATCGCCCGCCTTCAATTAGTACAGAATTTATTCACTGGATCTCATGCCATGAAAAGAACATTCCAACCAAGTAACCTAAAGCGTAAGCGCACTCACGGTTTTAGAGCCCGAATGGCTACTAAAGGTGGTCGGGCGGTATTAAATCGTCGTCGCGCTAAAGGCCGTAAGCGTCTGGCTGCATAGGTTTGTGGGCTCTGTGCCCAATTACGCTTTTTGTAAACACCGACGCCTCCTCAAAGCCTCTGATTTTAAAGAGGTGTTTGATAGCAATAGGATTAAAGTCGCTCATCCAGCATTTTTGCTTCTCGCCAAACCTACCAGTTTTAGCCAGTCTCGACTTGGTTTGGTGGTAGGTAAAAAAAATATTCCTACGGCTGTTGGCCGCAATCAAGTGAAGCGCGTTGTGCGAGAAACGTTTCGCCGACAACAATTCTTGTTATCTCTAGATATTGTGTTTTTAGCCCGTAAAGATGCGACTAAGTTTGAGCCAAAACAATTAGCCTTGTTGTTGAATCAATCTTGGGGCAGACTGCAGCAGCGCTGCATTAGTCTGGAGGCTGCGGATGCGTAATTTAGCGATTAGTATGATTAAATTTTATCAGCTGACAATTAGTCCTCTTACAGGCAAAAGTTGCCGGTTTTATCCCAGCTGTTCTTGTTATGCAGAAGAGGCGATTCAACAGTACGGTGTCCTAAAAGGGGGTTACCTTACTCTAATAAGACTTTTAAAATGTCACCCTTTTCACGCTGGTGGCTACGACCCTGTTAATAGCTACAACCATTTAAGTGGTGACGGTACAACAGAACGGTCACCCACCATTAACACAAACCACGTAGAGTAGTGAATAGTATGGATTGGCAAAAGACATTAAACATAGCAGCGATTTTTTTGGTTGGTTGGTTATTGCTTATCGAGTGGGATCGCTTTGGTGATGTTAATGGTGATAGTGAGCCTGGTATAGATGGAGCGGTTGAATTCTCCGCACCCACCAATCTCGTAACACCGCAAATGCAAAATGATGGTGAGGAATTACCCACATTGGTTGCTGAGCCTCAGTTACAACAAACAGTGCCGGTGTCATCTAGTCTAGTGAAAGTCAAAACAGATGTACTTGACGTGACTATTGATCCCCAAGGCGGAGACATCGTAGAGGTTCGGTTACTCAAACATCTAACAGCGATGCCCGCAGATGGGGGGGAGCCATTTACTCTGCTCACCCGAACTATTGATAATCAATACATTGCTAAAAGTGGGCTAGTTGGTCCAGACGCAACAGATACAAGACAGGGCCGTCCTTTATTTTCCACGGCAAGTACAAATTATGAAATGCTTGCCGGCGAAAACCAGTTAGTTGTTGATTTAACGCTGAAACAGAATGATGTACGTATTGTAAAACGATTTACCTTCACTTCTGGTGGATACATTATCGGTGTTGAATATTTAATTAATAACCTTAGCGATAGTCCTTGGCAGGCCGCTTTTTATGGTCAGATTAAAAGAGACTCGAAGGAACCATTGGTTAAGTCCAGTGGAGGTGTTGCGCCCTACCTGGGCGCAGCGTTAAGAGAGCCGGAGACTAATTTTGCTAAATATGATTTTTCTGATATGCAAGATGAGTCTGTAAAAACATCTATCCAAGCCGGTTGGGTGGCTATGGTACAGCATTACTTTGTTAGTGCCTGGGTACCCCCGAGAGAAGATGAAAATACCTTTAGTTTGCGTAAGTTAAAGGGTCAGGATATCTACTTAATGGGATTTGTCGGCCGCACAATTAATGTCGCGGCAGGGTCTGCGGGCAGTTACCAAGCGCAATTCTACGTTGGTCCAAAGGATCAGGAGACCCTTGAATTATTAGCGGATTATCTTGATTTAACGGTCGATTATGGGTTCCTTTGGATGCTTGCCAAGCCGATTTTCGCCGCCATGAAGTTTATTCATGATGTGATCGGAAATTGGGGATGGGCGATTATTTTATTGACGGTGTTGATTAAATTGTTGCTCTACCCACTGTCAGCGGCAAGTCTAAAATCTATGGCGAAGATGCGTAACTTGCAACCTGAGATGGCAAGGTTAAAAGAACTCTATGGCGATGACAGACAAAAAATGTCGCAAGAGTTGATGGGTTTGTATAAAAAGGAAAAAGTTAATCCCGCAGGTGGTTGTTTACCCATGCTATTACAGATGCCTGTCTTTATAGCCCTTTATTGGGTATTACTGGAATCGGTTGAAATTCGTCATGCGCCATGGTTTTTATGGATACAGGATTTATCGGCGAAAGATCCTTACTTTGTTCTTCCACTAATAATGGGAGGCAGTATGTTGCTGATGCAGAAGTTACAACCTATGCCCACAGACCCTATGCAAGCGAAAGTTATGCAATTAATGCCGATTATGTTCACGTTTTTCTTTATGTTTTTTCCTGCAGGGTTGGTACTTTATTGGACGGTCAACAACCTCTTATCTATGGCCCAACAATGGGTTGTTAATAAGCAGCTAGAGACCAGAAAAAAGAGTTGATGGCTATACAGGGCTCCTGAGGGGGCCTTTTTTTGCGGCATAATAACCCAATGAAACAAGCCTCTTTACAAAATAATACTGACACCATTGTAGCTATCGCTACTGCGCCTGGCCGCGGTGGTGTTGGCGTTGTACGGTTATCTGGTGGCGATTTATCATCCTTTGTTAAGCACATGTTATCCGTAGGCGATAAGTTGCAGCCGAGGGTGGCAACCTTTTGTCGTATTGTTGACAGCCAACAGGAGACAATTGACGAAGCTGTTGTGTTGTTGTTCCCAAACCCCAGGTCATTTACCGGTGAGACTGTTTTAGAAATACAAGGGCATGGTGGTCCGGTTATCCTTGATCGATTGGTGCAGCGATGCATTGAGTTGGGCGCTCGTTTGGCAAGACCGGGAGAGTTTAGTGAGCGTGCGTTTCTTAACGATAAAATGGATCTTGCACAGGCAGAGGCGATTGCCGATTTAATTGATGCTTCTTCAATAGAGGCGGCAAGATCAGCGGTACGCTCTATGCAGGGTGAGTTTTCTGCGTTAGTTAATGCGCTAGTTGAGGAAATGATTCAGTTGCGTATTTATGTTGAAGCCGCAATTGATTTTCCTGAAGAGGAGATAGATTTCCTAGCGGATAAAACATTACGTGATAATTTGCACGGGCTAGCTGAAAATCTTGCCACTATTTTGCAGCGAGCGCAGCAAGGGTCATTATTGCGAGAGGGTTTAACATTGGTGTTGGCGGGTAAGCCAAATGCCGGTAAGTCCAGTTTACTCAACGCGCTGTCGGGCAATGATACAGCGATTGTTACGGCTATCCCTGGAACTACCCGAGATGTTTTGAGGGAAAAAATTATCATAGATGGCATGCCTCTTAATATCGTTGATACAGCCGGCTTGCGTGATTCAGACGATGAGGTAGAAAAAGAGGGTGTACGCCGTGCTTGGGCTGAGATTGAAAAAGCGGATCTAATATTATTTGTGGTTGATATAACTGAAGATGCTGACCCTCATCTTGAGGATATTTGGCCTGAGTATTTTCTACGTTATCCAGATTCTCGTCAGCCAATCACGTTACTTTTAAATAAGATAGATTGTTGCAATCAATTAGCTGGACCACTTATTGATCGCGAAGCCACCTTTGCCTTGTCAGCAAAAAATCACCTTGGATTCGATTCGTTGATTGCTCATTTACATTCAGTGGCTGGTTATCAAAAACAGCAAGAGGGTCTTTTTTCTGCGCGTCGTCGACATCTTGATGCTTTAACGAAAGCCCAAGATTTAATTAGTACAGGCATACAACAACTTGAGTTCGCAGGAGCTGGAGAGTTATTGGCTGAAGATTTACGACAGGCACAAAACCAGCTTTCTGAGATTACCGGCCAGTTTTCATCAGAGGATCTACTTGGGCGTATTTTCTCTTCTTTCTGTATAGGAAAGTGACCAACGTTACCTTGTCGGTCACTTTCCTGTCGTTATTCTTTCTCACAGTCCCCCAAAAACATCGTTTGTGCAGGTTAAACACTGGTTTTTTACTGTATATCCACAACTTATCCCCAACTATTGATCAAATATTAACCAATTTATTTGAGTTTGTTGTTGATAAAAAAATTGTTGTTTTTATTTAAGTTGTTGATATTCATGGTTTTTATGTTTTTTGTTTAAATTTATCGTTTTTTTTCTTTGTGGATAATTGCTTTGGCTTTGTATAGACTCTGTAAAAAATCTAATAACAACTAATTAATAAACAATAGAGTAATATCTAGTAGCCTCCAAAGGTCGAGATTCGCCAGTTATCTTTGTTAATGCGAGGCTTAATTTGAATAACTTTTTGTGTCGCTAAGGGTTTAAGAAATGGGGTTTAATGTTCCTGAATCGGTTTGGTCTCAATGCCAGAGCCAACTGCGAGATGAGCTTCCTGAGCAACAATATAATACCTGGATTAGACCCCTTACGGTACATGCGCCTTCCAGTTCAAGAGATGACGGCGTCGTTGTTCAGTTGGTGGCGCCAAACCGTTTTATTGAGGACTGGGTTAAAAACAAGTTTTTTGCCCGCATCGAACAACTATTTAGTGACTTTGGTGGGGAGGGCATAAGTCTTGGTGTTGTCGGTGCAGCAGAGCCGCAGTCAATTAATGCGGCGATCAAGTCGCCTTTTTTAGCCGACAAGCAAGTAGTCAACAAAGCAGTGTCTGACCATGTTGAGCTCGATGCTGGCTCATCAAATAACGATCAGCAAGATGCAAAATTCATCGTTGATGCACCTGTTTTGATAACGTCGGCAGCAGAGAGCAGTCTAAAAACCAACCTTAATAATAATTTCACATTCGGCAGCTTCGTTGAAGGAAAATCAAATCAGTTGGCTTTTGCCGCTGCACAACAGGTTGCTGAAAACCCCGGTGGTTCATACAACCCATTGTTTATTTATGGTGGTGTTGGGTTGGGTAAAACGCACTTGATGCACGCGGTGGGTAATGCCCTGAGAGCAAAGAAACCAGACGCAAAGATTGTTTATTTGCATTCCGAGCGCTTCGTGGCTGATATGGTCAAGGCGCTTCAGCTTAAAGCGATTGATGAGTTCAAGCGGTTTTATCGTTCCGTGGATGCTTTACTCATTGATGATATACAGTTTTTTGCCGGCAAAGAGCGCTCTCAAGAAGAGTTTTTTCATACTTACAATGCTTTGCTCGAAGGTGGTCAGCAAATGATTTTGACCTGCGACCGCTACCCAAAAGAAATTGATGGGGTAGAGGAGCGGTTGAAATCGCGCTTTGGTTGGGGGCTTACTGTAGCTGTCGAGCCTCCTGAATTAGAAACTCGCGCGGCTATTTTAATAAATAAGGCTGAACAGGTGGGAATGGCCCTATCTAAAGATGCCGCTTTTTTTATTGCTCAACGCATAAGGTCTAATGTGCGTGAATTGGAGGGCGCGCTAAAAAGAGTGATGGCCCACGCACAGTTTACCGGTCGAACCATCGATATTGATTTAATTCGCGAATCTCTTAAAGACTTGTTGGCACTGCAGGATAAGCTAGTTACCATAGACAATATTCAGCGCGTGGTCGCTGATTACTACAAATTGAAAATGTCGGATTTGTTAAGTAAGCGTCGCAGTCGCTCTGTCGCTAGGCCGAGACAAGTTGCTATGTCGATTGCTAAAGAGTTAACGAATCATAGCTTGCCTGAAATTGGTGAGTCGTTCGGTGGGCGCGACCACACTACTGTGTTGCATGCATGCCGAAAGGTCAAAGAATTAGAGGGCACTGATAGAGAGGTTCAGCGAGACCTTAAGAATCTCTACCGAACCCTCTCCACGTAAGGTTTTATATTAATTTTTGCAAAATTTTGGAGAATAAACGTTACCATGAAATTCAGCCTTTCCCGAGAAGCATTACTCAACCCGCTACAACTTGTTGTGGGGGTGGTCGAACGACGTCAAACATTACCCATTTTATCCAATGTGCTGTTAAGCCTTGAAGGTAACCGATTGTCTTTGACTGGTACTGACCTAGAGGTTGAAATTGTGGGCTCGACCGATGTGGCGGTCGCCGATGAAGCTGGAGAGGTAACGGTTTCAGCGCGTAAGTTTTTAGATATTTGTCGGTCTCTACCTGAAGGAGCACAGGTCGATTTTTCCAGTAAAGATGGTAAGGCTCTCCTTAAAAGCGGTCGCAGCAAGTTTACTTTAGCGACATTGCCGGCTAATGAATTTCCGTCGGTAGATGAAGGGGAGAAAAGTATTGAGTTTTCTGTGCAATCGACAACACTCAAGGGTTTGATCGAGGCTACTTCTTTTGCCATGGCCCAGCAAGACGTCAGATACTATCTTAATGGCATGTTGTGGGAGTTATCTGCCAATAAATTACGCGCTGTCGCCACAGATGGGCACCGTATGGCGCTGTGTGATGGTACCTGTGAGGTCGTGGTTGATAGTACTATAAAGGCGATCCTACCTCGCAAAGGTGTTATGGAGTTGTCGCGGTTGCTCGGTGATGAGGTGGTACAAGTTTCATTGGGGGCCAATCATATTCGCCTTACAGGTACTGATTATATTTTCACGTCCAAACTGGTTGATGGGGCTTATCCCGACTATGACCGCGTTCTGCCTAAGGGAGGAGATAAGGAGGTTATTGGTGACAGTGCCGAGCTAAAGCAAGCCTTTGGTCGTACCGCTATTTTGTCTAATGAAAAATACCGTGGTGTGCGAATCCTTTTAAGCGCCGGTACATTGAAAATGGTCGCTAATAACCCAGAGCAGGAGGAGGCCGAAGAGGAGGTGGCGGTTGATTACGGTGGTGACGATCTTGAAATTGGCTTTAATGTTAGTTATTTGTTGGACGTTTTAAATGTTCTGAAAGGCTCACAACTCAAGTTCACCCTGTCTGACTCAAACAGTAGCGCGTTGGTGGAGAGCACCGAGGACGATGGCGCTGTTTATGTTGTTATGCCAATGCGGCTGTAACACCGTTGGTGTGAAAATGCCTGTTTTGGCTTAACGCTTTATTACTTAATATGCACATATCAAAGCTGGATGTTCTGCAGGTCAGAAATATTAAGAGCATCCAGCTAAATTGCCACCCCGGCGCCAATATAATTTACGGTGCCAATGGCAGCGGCAAGACCAGTCTTCTTGAATCCATATACCTCCTCGGTCGAGGGCGTTCCTTTAAGCATAGAGATCTTCGTGTCGTGGTCAACAATGACTGTGACGAGTTGGTGGTTTCGGCCAGCATCGAGCGCCAAGCACCTCAACGTAGCCATCAACTGGGGCTAAAGCGCACGGCCAAAGGGCATTTTGAGGCACGGCTTGATGGCGTTGCACTGCAGTCTGCAGTACAGCTAGTGGAAGAACTGCCATTGCAATTAATTGATGCGCATAGCTTTACCTTGTTGGAGGGTGGCCCGTTGCAGCGGCGCCAGTTTTTGGATTGGGGAGTGTTCCACGTGGAACATGAGTACCGAGCTGTTTGGCGAAGATTTCAAAAAGCGTTAAAACAGCGCAATCAATTGCTCCGTCATGGTAGAATAGACGACGATTCGTTGCCTGTTTGGAGCGCGGAATTGGCTATGTTGGCTGAGAAGATTACGGATTATCGCCGGCAATATCTTACTGAGTTAATTGTGGACATCGCGGCGCTGGCGACTGAGTTGGATTGCTTAAGTGGATTGGAGCTTGATTATTATCAGGGGTGGTCAGAAGGGCTGGCGCTGGTGGATGTGTTGCAGGCTGATCGAACGCGAGATTTTGCAAGCGGCTCAACAAACCATGGTGCCCATAAGGCTGATATACGGATTAAACTAGACGGTGTGACTGCAGCTGATCGCTTGTCGAGGGGCCAGACGAAATTGTTGGTCTATGCGCTGAAGTTAGCACAGGCGACCCATTTTCGCCGGCGGGTGAGCCAGTCATGCCTGTTTTTGTTGGATGATCTGCCGGCAGAGCTTGATTATGAGCATAGGGCACAAGTGATTAATTGTCTTAATAAACTTGATTGTCAGTATTTTATGACAGGGGTTGATAAGAAAGATTTTGACTTGTTGGTAGAGGGAATGGCACATCGAATGTTCCACATGGAACATGGAGTGGCTGTAGAAGGTTGAATAACAGGAAATTAGAAAGCTATGACTGAAGAAGTGAATTACGACTCTTCGAGCATCAAGGTACTCAAAGGACTTGATGCGGTTCGAAAGCGCCCAGGCATGTATATCGGTGATACTGACGATGGTACAGGCTTACATCATATGGTGTTTGAAGTGGTTGATAACTCTATTGACGAGGCGCTTGCTGGCCATTGTTCGGAAATACGCATTGTTATCCATCCCAATGAGTCTATTACTGTCTCTGATAATGGCCGTGGTATTCCTACGGAAATGCATGATGAGGGTGTTTCTGCGGCTGAGGTTATTATGACCGTCCTGCATGCCGGCGGTAAGTTTGATGATAATAGCTATAAGGTTTCTGGCGGCTTGCATGGCGTCGGTGTTTCCGTAGTAAATGCGCTGTCGAAACAGATGCGCCTAACCATTCGTCGCAACGGCAAGGTCCATGAGCAAACCTATTCACATGGCGTACCCCAGGGTCCTTTGGCTATTATTGGAGATACTGACGTTACCGGAACAGAGGTTTATTTTGAGCCGTCTGAAGACACCTTTACCAATATTAAGTTTTTCTACGATCAGCTGGCTAAGCGTCTGAGAGAGCTATCGTTTTTGAATTCTGGTGTTTGCATTGTGTTGCATGATGAACGTTCAGGGAAAGAAGAAAAATTTGCCTATGACGGTGGTCTTAGCGCCTTTGTTGAGTTTCTTAATACCAATAAGAGCACAGTCAATAAGATCATGCATTTTAGTAATGATCGAGAAGATGGCACTAGTGTTGAAGTGGCTCTTCAGTGGAATGACGGGTTTCAGGAAAATATTCTCTGTTACACCAATAATATTCCTCAGCGAGACGGCGGTACTCACTTGGCCGGATTCCGCTCAGCATTAACCCGTGGTTTAAATGGTTATATAGAGAAAGAAGGCATTAACGGCAAGTCTAAGGTGAATACCACTGGTGACGACGCTAGAGAGGGTTTAACCGCGATTATTTCAGTTAAAGTCCCCGATCCTAAATTTTCGTCGCAAACAAAAGACAAGCTGGTTAGCTCCGAGGTTAAGACTGCGGTTGAGCAGGAAATGGGTGAAAAATTCAGCGATTATCTGATGGAGTATCCCCAAGAAGCCAAAGCGATTGTTAATAAAATGATTGATGCAGCGCGGGCGAGAGAAGCCGCTCGCAAGGCTCGAGAAATGACTCGTCGCAAAGGAGCGCTGGATATTGCAGGGTTGCCAGGCAAGCTTGCCGACTGTCAGGAGAAAGATCCAGCGCTGTCAGAGTTATACTTGGTGGAGGGTGACTCTGCGGGTGGTTCGGCTAAACAGGGGCGTGCCCGCAAAACTCAAGCTATCTTGCCCCTAAAAGGCAAGATTCTTAATGTTGAAAAAGCTCGCTTTGATAAGATGCTGTCGAGCGCCGAAGTAGGAACACTAATTACTGCTTTGGGTTGTGGTATTGGTGCGGAAGAATTTAATCTGGAGAAGCTACGTTATCACACCATTGTGATTATGACAGATGCTGATGTCGATGGCTCACACATCCGTACCTTGCTGCTAACATTTTTCTTTCGTCAAATGCGCGAATTGGTTGAAAATGGCCATATTTATATTGCTCAGCCACCGCTTTATAAAGTTAGCAAAGGGAAGTCAGAACAATATGTAAAGGATGATGCCGCCTTGTTGGTCTATTTAACCCAGAAGGCTTTAGAGGGAGCAAGTCTGCATGTTAATGCTAAGGCTCCCGGAATTCAGGGTGCTGCGCTGGAAAGTTTGGTTGCGCAATTTAGACATGTTGACGATTTAATTAGCCGCATGTCTCTGGTTTATCCTCAAGAAATACTCGATACCTTGGTATATACCAGCGGGTTAGATAGCAATATTTTAGAAAAACGCAGTGATCTTGAAACTTGGTGTGCTGAACTTCAAGACAAGCTGTCAGAGGTGGATAGCGGCACTCACCGCTACAAAGTTGCCGTTACGGAAGATAAAGAGCGCAATCTATTTCTCCCCAATATTGAAATTACTGCCCATGGTGTACCTCATTATCACAAATTGGGCCGAGACTTTTTTGTCTCAAATGAATATATGGCCATGGTTGAATTAGGCAAAACCTTAAATGGGCTGATTGAAGAGGGTGCTTATGTTAAGCGTGGCGAGCGAGAGCTTGTGGTTACAAGCTTTAAACAGGCGCTTGACTGGTTAATGGCAGAATCGCGACGCGGTATTAACACGCAACGCTACAAAGGTTTGGGCGAAATGAATCCGGAGCAGTTATGGGAAACCACAATGGACCCAGAGAGTCGCAGAATGTTGGTTGTGACTATTGAGGACGCGATTGCAGCTGATCAAATGTTTACTACGTTGATGGGCGATCATGTAGAGCCAAGACGTGATTTCATTGAAAGCAATGCGTTATCCGTGGTCAATCTCGACGTATAGAAAAGCCGGAAAACCAAATATTATAAATAACTATTAAAAATCTTTATGTGATAGCCCAAGTTAATTAGGGGCGCTAATGCTTTTTCGCTGCGGTAAAAATTTACGCCGGTGGGTTACCATAGTTTTGGTGCCAAGAGTTTAAAGATTGCTAGTACCGCATTAACGCTGCCATTGAAAGAAGGGATCTGATGGTCATTAAGGTGTTTGCAAAGCCTGTTTAATCCATTGCCGAGCTTGCTCTGTCAGAGCGCGCACATCTTCCTCGGAAGATTGGATGCTCGGACCGATTTTTAATTTGATGGTTCCTGGGTATTTCATAAAGCCTATTAGGGGCCAGTGATCACCGGCGTTATGTGCGACAGGTAAAATGGCCACATCAGCTACTTTGGCGAGGGCCGCGCCGCTGGTTTTAAAGTCGCCTAAGCTATTTTTTTTCACCCTTGTCCCTTCGGGATAGATGACAATCTTATTGCCCGATGATAGTCGTTGTTCACCATTTTTTAACACATGCCTAATAGCGCTGGCGGGCTTGGATCGTTTAATCGCTATGGGTTGCATTAGGGCTAGGGCCCAACCAAACAGCGGTATCCATAGTAGCTCATGTTTTAAAATAACGCTGGCGGGCTGAAAAAACCACTGTAGGTAAAAGGTCTCCCAAGTGCTCTGATGGTTACTGAGTACCACACAGGGCCCCGCAGGAATATTTTCTCTTCCCTCTACAACAATTGTGATATTGCAGGTCAGGCGAAGCCAAGCCATGATAAGCCAGTTGCCAGTGGTGGCGATACGCTGGCGCATGGGGAAGGGCATAAAGAACAGTCCGCAGGTAACGATGCTGACAATAATGATAAGCAAGATAAAGCCGAGGTAAAAAATAGCCGACCGCAGACCTTGGACGACTGTCGAAATAGCGTTGTCACTCAATGATCAGGCCTCTACTTGGCCGGAGCTAGTTGAGAGATATCAGCAACATTGATAAATAATTGCCGCAAATTAAACAACAGAGCGAGTCGGTTATTTTTAATATCAGGGTCGTCTGCCATTACCATTACCTGATCGAAAAATGTATCAACGGGTTCTCTTAGATAGGCTAAATTTTGCAGTACGGTATTGTAGTCTCGTTGATCTAATAATGGCGCAATCGTGTCATTGAGATTCTCCATCGCATCTGCAAGGGTTTGTTCTGCCGCTTCTTGGAGCAAGTCTTTGCGTACTTTACCAGGATCTTCAGAGCCCAGTTGTTTGGCTAGTATATTAGCAACGCGTTTATTAGCTGCTGCCAGCGCGCTGGCCTCTGGCAGTTGAGAGAATGTATTGACCGCCTGTACTCGCGCATCGATATCTAATGGATTAGATAGTTGCAGTGCGGCAACTGCCATAAATACTTCAGCTGCCATATCTTGATCTCGATACCATGATTTAAAGCGATCATTAACATAAGTAAGTACTTGCTCACATATATCCTGTCGAGATAACTCACTGTCCTCGACTAGCTCAAACTGTGCCGCCGCGCTATTTAATGCTACTCGGAGATCCATATCAATATTGCGCTCAACTAGGATTCGCAATACCCCGAGGCTAGCACGACGTAAAGCGAAGGGGTCGCGAGATCCAGAGGGTTGTTGCCCGATACTGAATATGCCAACAAGACTGTCGAGACGGTCTGCCAATGCGAGGGCCGCTCCAGTAGCCGACGTTGGTATCGTATCGCCGGCAAAGCGCGGCAGGTATTGTTCAAAAAGAGCTTCAGCGACTTCTTTGTCTTCGCCATCATGGTAGGCGTAATCACGACCCATAATACCTTGCAGATCATCAAATTCGCCAACCATATCGGTAACCAGATCTGATTTGCTAAGTTCGGCGGCGCGACGGGCTATACTCCCCTGGGCGCCAGTGTAGGGTGCAATTACTTCCGCCAGTGCGGCAACGCGTTCGGTCTTAGCGTAGACTGAGCCAAGTTTCGCTTGGAAGACTACCTGTTTTAACGATTCACGCCGACTATCCAAGCGAGTTTTCTTATCGTTATTGTAGAAAAAAGCGGCATCAGCGAGTCTTGGACGAATCACCCGTTCATTGCCATCAATCACCTGAGCAGGATCTTTGCTTTCTATATTAGCAACGGTGACAAATGCTGACATCAGTTGGTTATTTTGGTCTACAACATGAAAATATTTTTGGTGTTCCTTCATTGAAGAAATCAGCGCTTGCGCAGGCACAGCCAAAAAATGCTCATCAAAGCGGCCCATCAGTGGTACCGGCCACTCATTAAGCGCGCTGACTTCATCGAGCAAATCATCATCAATGACCGCTTGCCCATTAATTGACGCTGCCAACTCGATTGCTCCGGCACGAATAATATCCCGGCGCTTGGCAAAGTCGACAATAACATTGGCCTGATAGAGTTGTTCGGCGTAGCTATCGGGCGAAGTGATAATCACCTCTCCCTGGCTATGAAAGCGGTGACCACGGCTACTATTTCCTGATGTAAGGCCAAGAATTTGTTCATTGTAGACTGCCCCATTAAACAATAAGACAGCCCATTGCACCGGCCGCACAAACTCCTCTTTACTACTTCCCCAGCGCATTCGTTTGGGAATCGGCAAAGCTGATAACGACTGATTGATCACCGGCGCAAGCATTTCACTAGTTTGGATGCCAGCTTCAACGCGGCGCACGCATAATTTGTCTTGTTGTCCGTCATTATCGATAAAGTCGCTAAGCTTGCTGAGCTCAATAGCGTTTTTTTCAGCAAACGCTTGTGCTGCCCTAGTGGGTTGTCCATCGGCATCAAAAGCAACTTTGACAGGGGGTCCCCAAGCCACGACCTCAGCATCTGGTGTCTGCGTATCAAGCGCTTTTATGATGATTGCTAGACGCCTTGGAGCGGCATAGGAACGCACCTCCTCAAAATCTAGGTTAGCAGCCTTAAAACCATCGACCACGCCTGCAGTAAAAGCATTGGATAGGGCTAACAATGCCTTAGGTGGCAGTTCCTCGGTGCCTAACTCAACTAGAAAATCACCTTTCATTTGGCGTCTCCCTGACTTTTGGCAATAACGTCGGCGGCAATGGTTTTATCCGCGAGAGGAAAACCCTCAGCCAAACGGGAGTCAAAATATCCCTGGGCGACCCCTCGCGCTAGAGTTCTTACCCTTAAAATGTAACGCTGGCGCTCAGTCACTGAAATTGCTTTGCGGGCATCAAGTAGATTAAAAGTATGAGATGCCTTCATCACCATCTCGTAGGCAGGAAGAGGAAGCTTCTCGGCAATCAAATGTTCAGCATCTTTTTCATATTGGTCGAAGGCTGTAAATAGAAAATCAACATCAGCATGCTCAAAGTTGAAGGTCGACATCTCCCGTTCATTCTGCAGAAAGACATCGCCGTAACTGACATCGCCTTGCGGCCCATGCGCCCATACTAAGTCATAGATACTATCCACTGCCTGCAGATACATGGCAATACGTTCCAGACCATAGGTAATTTCGCCGGTGACTGGATAGCACTCGAGTCCACCGACCTGCTGAAAATAGGTGAATTGAGACACTTCCATACCGTTTAGCCACACTTCCCAACCCAGACCCCAGGCACCCAACGTTGGCGATTCCCAGTTGTCTTCAACAAAGCGCACGTCATGAACGGTCGTATCAATACCTAAATGCTCGAGAGAGCCCAAGTAGAGCTCCTGAAAGTCGGCGGGTGAAGGTTTCATCACCACTTGAAATTGGTAATAGTGTTGCAGGCGGTTAGGGTTCTCGCCGTAACGACCATCGGTAGGCCGTCTGGATGGCTGAACATAAGCTGCATTCCACACTTCGGGCCCAATCGAACGCAAAAACGTCGCTGGGTGGAAGGTGCCGGCGCCGACTTCCATATCCAACGGCTGCATAACCACACAGCCTTTATCAGCCCAATATTGTTGAAGTCTTGCTATAAGTTCCTGAAAAGTATCAGGAGCAGCATGGAGTTTGCTCACAAATATCACCTACGACCATTTAATGCGAATCAAAGAAGGCGCAATTATAAACCCCAATAATCAGAAAGATAGGGCATTGCATGGCTAAAAGCGGGATTTAATGAGCTTAAGTCGCGCGGATAAGGATATAATGCCGCTTGCAAATGATCAGTGAGCATGAAAGGAGTTTTTAGATGGCGCACGTTAGGCACGGTGAAAAAGTTCGCAAAGCCGTTTTTCCAGTGGCAGGCATGGGCAGCAGATTTTTACCCGCAACCAAAGCTAGCCCCAAAGAGATGATGCCGGTAGTTGATAAACCGCTGATCCAATATGCGGTTGAAGAGGCCGTTGAGGCGGGTATTACCGAAATGATTTTTATTACCGGTAGAGCTAAACGTGCTATTGCAGACCATTTTGACAAAGCCTATGAGCTAGAGCATCAGCTAGATCAGCGTGGTAAAAAAGAGTTATTGGCGATCGCACAGAATGTCGTACCCAAAGGGGTTAGCTGTACTTATATCCGCCAAACTGAAGCCTTGGGGTTGGGTCACGCAGTATCTACAGCCGCGCACTTAATTGGCGATGAGCCGTTTGCTGTGCTTCTCGCAGATGACTTGATTCACCACCGCAAAGGTGCCGTTAAGCAAATGGTGGAGATTTATGAGTTCTACAAAAGCTCGGTGATTGCTGTGCAAAAGGTGCCGGGCCCAGAAATTTCATCCTACGGTGTGATTAGCGGCAATAAGCAAACCGATCGTGTTCATCTGCTAGATAAGATTGTTGAGAAGCCGGCTTTAGCAGATGCCCCCTCAGATATGGGTGTGACCGGCCGCTATATTTTTACGCCACAGATTTTTGCCCATCTCGCGGCACTTAAGCCAGGGGCAGGTGGTGAATATCAGTTAACCGATGCCATTCAAACATTACTTAACGAAGAACAAGTCCTCGCTTATGAGTACGAGGGCATCCGTTATGATTGTGGTAGTAAAATGGGCCTTCTGAAAGCCAATATTGAATTAGGCTTACAGCATCACGAAATTGGCAGTGAACTGCAGGACTATCTGAAAAATGACCTGCTTAGCAAGCTGTGAGTAACGGCAACACAATAAGTCAACGTTGTCTGGTACCCTTACCGGATTGTCAGACAGCCTGCGATTAAACGGTGAGATTTTCATTTGCCAACCACCAAATTTTCAAATTTCCGCTTGCATCAAGAGCCCTCATGGCGCTCGTTGTTATCCCGTTCAGATCGTTCCGTACCCAAGCAATGGCGCGACTGGCTGTTGGATACAGGTTCGCTGACTCAGCGTTTAATTGATGCCAGCGAAAACAACTTGACTGTGCAGATACTTAATCAACGAATTGATATACCAAGGTTCACAGAACAACGAGCACTCAAATTACCGCCCCGGCGTTTAACCATGATTCGCGAGGTAGTATTACTCGCCAACGCGACTCCATGGGTGTATGCACGAAGCATCATCCCCCTAACCACCTTAACGGGACGGTTGCGTAAATTACGACAGCTTGATAACCAACCCTTGGGGGCATTATTGTTCCGTGATCCCACTATGACCAGAGAAGCGGTGGAAGTCGCCTGTCATACCAACATTAATGCCAAGCTACCAACAGCATTAGGAGATATACAAAAGTCTCTATGGGGGCGTCGATCGGTGTTTCGTTTGGACGCCAAACCCTTGTTGGTTAGCGAGATCTTCCTGCCTGATTTTAAACCTTATAACCAAATACTTAATTTTGGTTTTAGCAGCGGACAATGAACCTTATCACCAGATTACAAGCCAATCGTTGGTTGCGCCTAATGCGCCTAGACCGACCAATAGGTACCTATCTTTTACTATGGCCAACCTATTGGGGACTGTGGTTTGCTGCACAGGGTATTCCCAGTATCAGTAATCTGCTTATTTTTACTTTGGGTGTTATTGTTATGCGCGCGGCGGGATGCGTGATCAATGATTATGCCGACCGCAAAGTCGATGGGTCAGTTCGCCGCACAGCACAGCGACCGCTACCGCAGGGAGAGATAACCGCGCAACAGGCATTAACTTTATTTTTTGCTCTACTGATAGTGGCCCTAGGTTTAGTCCTGATGCTCAATCAAATGACGCTGCTATTATCGATTGGCGGTCTCTTGCTGGCAGCAAGCTACCCTTTTTTAAAACGCTTTACTCACCTGCCTCAATTGGGACTTGGTGCGGCTTGGGCTTGGGCAGTACCTATGGCTTTTGCGGCAGAACGCCAAACATTGCCTCCAGCCCTGTGGTTACTATTTAGCGCGGTGATCCTGTGGACTATTGCGTTCGACACCTACTATGCCATGGTCGATCGTGAGGATGATGTAAAAGTCGGCATTAAATCCACCGCTATATTATTTGGTCGCTATGATCTGGCTATTATTGTTGCCTTGCAGATAGCCACTCTAGTACTTCTGTGTTTGGTCGGTATAGCGTTTGATCGAGGTCTATATTATGCGCTGGGATTAATCGCTGCGGCCATCAGCTTTTTAAGACAGTATCTTCAAGCCAGAGATCGAACGGAGCAGGGCTGCTTCAACGCATTCCTAAATAATCACCGAGTTGGCATGATGATCTTTGTCGGTTTGGCAGTGGATTATCAACTCAGTACCACGCTGTTATAAGGTTAGATTTTCTGCCAAATTAACAAGCGGTTATTAGCGGGCATCGCATGATCGTCTTGCAACTGTAAACCGGCTTGTTCAGCCAAATGATTGATCTTATAGAAATCCCGTATGCCCTGATGGCTAGCCTGCTGACGCAGACGTGCATCAAAGTCGCGATTGCTTTGAGGCTCTACTTGGCCGTTGTATTGCATTGGACCATAGAGGCAGAAATGCCCACCATCAGCTAAATGTGCTGCCCCTTGATTAACCATATTGACCACCCCATCCCATGGCATAATATGAGCAGTGTTGGCTGAATAAATACCATCGTAAACTATTTCCGGCCAATCATTCGCCAACATATCCAATGTGATCGGCGGCATTAAGTTGGGCGCAGGAAAAGCCTTGATCCACTGCTGGATACCGGCATGATTTTGTTTTAGATCACTGGTTTGCCAGCGCACAGACGGCATATTCTGCGCAAACCATACCGCGTGTTGCCCAGTACCACTGCCGATTTCAAGGACACAGGTTTTGCTTTCAAACAAAGGCTGCAACACCTGCAGAATAGGAGTGCGATTATTTTCACAGGCCTGTGAGAAAGGTTTATTCATTAGATGTGCGACGTGCTATTGCTCGCGGGTAAATACCCAACTGTCACAATCTGACATCGCTGCATTGTAGGAGTAGCCATCGCTATCAAAGTCTTTGATGCCCTCGACGGCAGTGATTTTGTTTTTAATGATATAGGCGCTCATCAAGCCACGTGCTTTTTTTGCGTAAAAGCTAACAATCTTAAATTTGTCGTCTTTTTTGTCCATAAACACTGGCGTAATAATACGGCCATTAATATCCTTATGCTGCACTGACTTAAAGTACTCATTGGAGGCTAAATTCACTAATACGGGCGAGGTGGATGCAGCTAGGAGCCTGTTGATTTCATCGGTGATAATGGGGCCCCAAAAAGCGTAGAGATCTTTACCGCGCTGAGTAGCAAATTTGGTTCCCATTTCTAATCGGTAAGGCTGCATCAGATCCATAGGCCTAAGTAATCCATAAAGCCCTGAGAGAATACGTAAATGGTCCTGTGCCCAAGCCAATTGACCATCCGTCATGCGGTCAGCGTCTAATCCCTGATAGACATCGCCTTTAAAGGCAAGAACCGCCGGCTTAGCGTTATCTTCAGTAAAAGGTCTCTGCCAGGCTTGAAATCGTTCATAGTTAAGCGCGCCAAGACTATCACTTAGCCCCATTAAGCCACAGACATCTTGGGGTGAGAGCTGTTTGAGATCCTCCAACAATTCCGCGGCATGATCAAGTAGTTGCGGTTGACTGGCATTGGCCGCGGACACCGGGGCAAAGTCGAGTTTTTTCGCTGGCGAAATAACAATAAGCATGATTTTAAATGATCCTATAATGGAAATTCATGGCAAATAATGTTGTCATTATATCAAGCTATTGAAAAGGTGCGTCAAGCAATATTGACCTGTTGATGAAGCTTGATAATCAGCCATAAAAAGGGGAATAGCCATGCATAGCGTCCTGTTTAATTTTAGAGTCGTGGCCATACTAATCATTGCTTTA
>CBFHVP010000032.1:0-18988 GCA_965659315.1 uncultured Porticoccaceae bacterium
TGTTGCTGAGGCGCCATTGAGCGGCCGAACCACGCGTCATTGCTAACGGTTAAGAGCAACCCTGCCTCAGAGGCCCTATCGGCCACTAGGTTTGGATAGGCAATTTCGTAACAGATCGCCGGCGCTATTAACTCGTTCTTCACTGACAACAAAGGTTGATTGGCTGACCCTAGGGAAAACGATGACATCGGCAGATCAAAAAATCTGTTTAACCCTCTGAGAATATTTTCTAGTGGTACATATTCCCCAAAAGGCACCAGACGAGTTTTGTCGTACTGCCCTCTTGAATCCCCCAACGCTAACATTGAATTAAAATAGCGTCGACTTCGCCAATCCTCAGTTGGTATACCGATTAATAATGAGGTTTGGTTCACTTTTGCACGATTATCAATGTCCATTAAATAGTCTGCGACCTGTCGTGGCAGGGCAGGGATTGCACCCTCTGGCCAGAGAATAATGTCCGCACCCCAATGGGCTTCAGTCTGACTGGCTAGGCGTTGAAGAATATTGTCTCGTTCAGCGGGGGACCATTTGTCCTCCTGATTGACGTTGGGTTGCACCAGTACCACGCTAAGCTCAGTACCAGAAGATTGAGTCCAATCGACTTTTTGCAAGCCATAACCCATCACCCAGAGTGTAACCACCATTGCCGTCACGAGTTGCGCTCGGCGATGAGGCTTTCGCAGTAGCTGGACGACCGCCGCAGCCGCCAATGCGTTGATATAGCTTAACCACAGCACGCCGCCAATCGGCGCCCAACCATTAAGCCAAGTGTCAGTGTAAGCATAGCCGGCATACAGCCAGGGAAAACCAGTAAAAACCCAACTGCGGAACCACTCGCTCAGCACCCAAATGGCAGGCAATCCAATACTCAGCGCAATCGGTGTCTGTGGAATAAAGGCACTGAGAATAAAAGGCACAGCAAAAAGAATGGCTAAAAACAGACAGAATAGTATTGTTCCAAGCAATGCTAGTGGTGCGGCAACTTCACCATGATCATGCATGCTAATGTAGACCCAGCTCACGCCGGCAAAGAATAGGCCAAATCCAAATACTGTGGCGTTGATAAGCGTCTGCTTTGGACTGTTATTTTGCAAAAACCAAAACAGCACGGCGCTACTAACAATAGCTATAGGCCACAGAGAAAAGGGTGCTAGGGCCAAAGGCAGAAGCGCACCGGCGATCAATAACGCTAAAAAAGTGGGCGCGCGGCTGTTGCTCATTTAATTAGCGTGCATCATAGATTGTTTTTACGCACTTCTAGCAGGTTGATCTTGCGATTATCACCGTCGATCACTTTAAAATCGAAGTTTTCAATACTCACGCTCTCACCAATATCGGGCAGCCGACCGAACTTGTGCACAACCAATCCACCCACAGTGTCAAATTCATCATCGGAAAAGCCGATATCAAAATACTCATTAAAGTCATCTATTTCGGTGATGGCTTCGATTCTGTAGAGGTTGTCGTTGATTTTGCTGATTTGCTCCGCTTCTTCCTCATCAGTTTCATCTTCTATTTCACCGACAATTTCCTCGAGTACATCCTCAATAGTCAGCAACCCAGAAACGCCGCCATATTCATCCACCACGATGGCCATATGATAGCGGTGCTCTCGAAATTCCTGTAGCAGAATATTGAGCCGCTTACTCTCTGGAATAATCGTTGCTGGGCGCAACAGGCTTTTTAGATCAAATGACTCTTTGCCCGACAACACCAAAGGCAACAGTTCTTTTGCCAGCAAGATCCCCAGCACATCATCTGCAGACTCTCCGACCACCGGAAATCGCGAGTGTTGAGATTGGATAACCATTTCTAGTACCTGCTCAAGACTAAAGTCCTCCTCAATCACATTCATTTGTGAGCGCGGAATCATTATCTCGCGTGCTTGCAGGTCGGACACTTTTAGCGCGCCTTCCATTATTTGTAGTGCACTGGCATCAATAATCGACTCATTTTCCGCACTGCGCAGCATATCGGCCACTTCATCACTGCTACTGGGATTGGGCGAAAAAACCTTGGTGATTTTTTTCAGCAAGGAATTGTCCGCGCTTCCACTTGATATTTCATCGTTCATGATTATCTCAGTTAGCTCCTGGGAGATTACTTTAGGTTATTGATTTGCATAAGGGCAGGCAAAGCCGAGGTCTTGCAGGATACTAGTTTCCAGTGACTCCATCACTTCAGCATCGTGATCGCCAACATGGTCGTACCCCAGTAGGTGTAATACACCATGTACGCACATATGCGCCCAATGTGCCTCGGCGGGTTTATTTTGCTCAATGGCCTCGCGATTGACAACAGGGGCACAGATAACTAAATCGCCGAGTATCGGTAGAGGTTCGGGCGTCACTGCATCGAAGGGAAAAGACAAGACATTGGTGGGGCCAGATTTGCCGCGATATTGCTGATTTAGCGCTGCACTTTCCTGCTCATCGACAATTTGCACGCTGAGTTCTAGTGTTGCAGATTCATCACGCATGGCGGCGCTGACCCAGTGGCGCATACTGTCTTCATCTGGGACGTCCTCAGAGGCGCAGGCCATTAGCGTTTCAATACAAATATTCATTGCCTAGTGGTCGGATTGTTTCTCAAAGGCATCGTATGCATCAACAATGCTCTGCACAATAGGGTGGCGCACCACATCTTGCGATTCGAAATGGGTAAAACTAATTTCATCGACTTTCCCCAACACCTCACAGGCATGCACAAGCCCAGAACTGACCCCGCGAGGCAGGTCAATTTGCGACATATCACCGGTGATTACCGCAGTCGAGCCAAAGCCGATCCGAGTGAGAAACATTTTCATTTGTTCTCGTGTGGTATTTTGGCTTTCGTCGAGAATAATATAGGCGCCATTCAGCGTGCGACCGCGCATATAGGCTAGCGGCGCTATTTCAATTACATTGCGCTCTTGCAGTTTGGCTACCGCGTCAAAGCCCAACATTTCATGCAGAGCGTCGTAAAGCGGACGCAGATAAGGGTCAACTTTCTGTGCTAGATCACCGGGTAGAAATCCCAGTCTTTCACCGGCTTCTACCGCGGGCCTGACCAGAAGAATGCGTTCGACTTCATCACGCAATAATGCTTCCACTGCGCAGGCTACGGCCAGATAGGTCTTACCGGTTCCTGCGGGGCCAATACCAAAGTTAATATCATGGGTCTGAATAGAGCGTACGTAGCGTTGCTGGTTGAGGCCTCGGGGTTTGATATTGCCTTTTTTGGTGCGGATGACTGAAAAATTGTCGATATTGCTGGCAGACTGCAGGTTGCTGGCAGATGGCGTCATAGGCTTTGTCTCGCTTTGGCGAAGGTGGAGGTGAACTTCTTCAGCAGCGAGCTCCGAGAAATGGGCCGTCTCCTGATAAAGGTTATAAATAATGTCGACGGCACGCTGGGCGCTATCAGTCTCACCATAGACGGCAAAGAAATTACCGCGTGAGCGTATCTCTACGTCTAACCGCTGTTCGATAAGGCGCAGGTTTTCATCGAATTGACCGCAGAGTGAAGCGAGACGGCGGGCGTCATTGGGCTCGAGCGTGATGCTGTCGGCTGATGGTTGAGTATCCAATCGTTTCAATAGGTGCTTTTAAGCCTTCCCAGCTATGTCGAGACGCTAGCATAACGCGAACGAGAGAACAGCGTAAACACTTTTTGTAGCATAATTTTTAGTATAAACAGGATCATCATAAGCGGTCTTTTCTTCAGTTCTTAAATTGCAACAAGGTTGCCTCGAAGACTATTGGGCAGGGCCTCGGTTATTTCGGCTTCGGCAAACTGGCCAATCAGACTGTGATCATCACAGCGGAAGTTAACCACCCGATTGTTCTCGGTACGCCCTTGAAGTTGCCCTGGATCTTTTTTGCTAATACCGGTGACCAGCAGGGTGGCCTTAGAGCCCACCATACGACGGCTAATAGCATTGGCATGTTGATTGATACGACCTTGAAGAATTTTTAACCGCCGTTTTTTTGTTTCCTCGTCAGTATCGTCGACTAAATCTGCTGCAGGCGTACCGGGACGGGCGCTGTATATAAAGCTAAACGAGGTATCGAAGCCAATCTCTTCAATCAGCTTCATAGTGGCGGCGAAATCATCATCGGTCTCACCGGGGAAACCGACAATAAAGTCCGATGAAATACTAATATCGGGGCGCAGAGCGCGTAGGCGGCGTATTTTTGACTTGTACTCAATAGCGGTATGGCCCCGTTTCATTGCCATCAAAATGCGATCAGAGCCACTTTGCACCGGTAGATGCAGATGGCTGACCAGTTCTGGCACTTTGGCATAGACATCAATCAGAGCGTCTGAGAATTCCACTGGATGGCTGGTGGTGTAACGGATGCGGTCAATACCCTCAATATCTGCCACATAGGGAATAAGCTCAGCAAAGTCACAAATCGAGCCATCCGGCATCTCACCGCGATAAGCATTGACATTCTGGCCGAGTAAATTGACCTCGCGTACTCCCTGATTAGCTAATTCAGCAATTTCAGTTAGAACATCGGCCATAGGCCGGCTTACTTCCTCGCCTCTGGTATAGGGCACAACACAAAACGTACAATACTTGGAGCAGCCTTCCATAATGGATACAAAGGCGCTAGCTCCGTCGGCTTCCGGTGTTGGTAAGCGATCAAATTTTTCAATCTCAGGGAAACTGATATCCACCACCACCGTGCCGTCAGTTTTGCGGGTTTCCATCATCTCTGGTAGGCGATGCAAGGTCTGTGGGCCGAAGATCACATCAACAAACGGCGCGCGCTTGGCGATAGCATCGCCCTCTTGGCTGGCGACACAGCCACCTACACCAATGACCAAATCTGGATTGGCATCCTTAAGATGTTTCCATCGGCCCAGTTGGTGAAATACCTTTTCCTGAGCTTTTTCACGTATCGAACAGGTGTTGAGTAGAATAACATCGGCATCTGCTGCATTATCGGTAGGCACCATGGCGTGGCTGTCGCCGAGCAGATCTTGCATGCGCGCTGAGTCGTACTCATTCATCTGGCAGCCATGGGTTACGATATGTAGCTTTTTTGCGGTCTTTGCAGTCATCTAATTGGTTATTCTTTGATCAAATTATCAGGCTCGGCATTATAGCTGTGCAGGGCCAATTCGCAACATTAAAGCCTCGAACTTCCGCGGTATTGTGATACTATCGCGCCCCCAATTTAATCGCTGAAATTGACATATTGCCCATGACTAGTGAACCTATTTATCGTATAACTTTTTTTAATCAGGGACAGGTCTACGAAATCTATGCGCGGCATGTATTTCAGAGTGATCTGTGGGGATTCCTCGAGGTGGAAGAGTTTATTTTTGGTGAGCGCTCGCAGATGATTGTTGATCCCGCTGAAGAAAAGCTTAAAAATGAATTTTCCAGCATTAAGCGCAGCTTTATTCCCATGCAATCTATTGTGCGTATCGATGAGGTTGAGAAAGAGGGTGCCTGTAAGATCACTGAAGCTCCCAGTGGTGGCAATATCAGCGCATTTCCCTTTTCTGGCATGGCAGGTATCAAACCTAGCGCGGACTAGTTTCTGTGTTAAGTCTGCGGCTGTTCAGGCCAGCCATTATGACTCGATTATTAGCATATCCTCTACGCCACCCGGCGCGTCTGCTCATATGTTGGTAAAAAATACTATTTGACCTAGCCCACTAGTCTAGACTGAAAAGGCTAGAAGGCTCTTTCGTTGCGGTGTAATAGTGCCAGACTAAACTGTGATTATGGTAAAGTCGTACTTCAAAGCGTCGCAATCATCGACTAATTTGATCTGTAGAGCGGAATAAAAGGCGAATAAAGGTATAAAATGGTGCAGTCAACATTGGAATTACTTCCCTACGAGTTTGCCCGGGTTAACCGAGTCTTGCTACAAAGTGATCAAGCGAATTTACTGCTGGCGCCAGACGCCCCTGACTGGGCTATCGCTGAGGTTAGTCGGGTTGCGGGCAGCAAATTAACTGTTAGTCGGGTTGGCGATGAAGCTTTTGATGCCATGCTCAGTCAGGTATACAGTGGCCGTCAGGGCTCCTCTGAGGCGGTTATGGAGGATATCAAAGACTTTGTTGATTTGGAGTCTGCAGCAGCCGAAATCGAAGAAGCTGGAGATCTGCTGGATGCCGAGAATGATGCCCCCATCGTACGGTTGCTCAATGCTATTTTAGCCGAGTCGCTGAAGGAAAATGCCTCAGATATCCATATCGAGCCCTATGAAAAAGAGGCGTTAGTGCGTTTTCGCCTCGACGGCGTATTGAGAACGGTACTCAGCCCCTCAGTACAAATCGCGCCTCTATTAATTTCGCGTATCAAAGTGATGTCGAAACTGGATATTGCTGAACGCCGGCTGCCCCAAGATGGACGGATGACGGTGCGCCTTGGTGGGCGCAGTATTGATCTGCGCATTTCGACCATGCCCTCCAGCCATGGTGAGCGGGTGGTGATGCGCTTGCTGGATAAAGACGCCGGAAAGTTACAGACTGATGATTTGGGAATGCCAGCAGCGACCCGACGCGAGCTTGACGAGTTAGTATCGCGGCCCCATGGCATCATCCTAGTGACAGGACCCACGGGGTCGGGTAAGACCACGACGCTGTATGCGGCGCTACAGCAGATGGATCGCCAGCAACGCAATATTATGACGGTTGAAGACCCGGTGGAATACGATTTGCCCGGTATCAGTCAGACGCAGATTAACCTGCGTGCCGGAATGACCTTTGCCCGTGGCCTGCGGGCGATTTTGCGTCAGGACCCAGATGTTATTTTAATCGGCGAGATTCGCGACGGTGAAACCGCCGAGATCGCCACTCAGGCTAGCTTAACTGGCCATCTAGTGCTCTCCACACTACACACCAATACCGCTGCTGGCGCCATAACTCGCCTGCAGGATCTCGGTGTGGATAGCTTTTTGTTAGCCTCGACGGTGCGTGGGATTATTTCCCAACGACTGATGCGTAAGTTATGCCCTCACTGTCGCCATCAGACTGAAGCAGATGAATTTAACCGCGGGCTGTTATCGCTACCACCCGGCGCTATGATTTATCAGTCCAAAGGTTGCAGCCATTGCAATAACTCAGGTTTCTCTGGGCGTCAGGCGCTATTTGAGTTGGTCACGGTGGATGCTAATTTGCAATCGCTCATACATGAAAAGACCGGAGAAATCGAACTTGAAGCGTCAATTCGTGAGCGAGTTCCCAGTATCCGAGAGGCTGGTTTTGAGCTAGTGCGGCAGGGTATCACCACCGTAGAAGAAGTTCTTCGTGTGACTAGCGTTTAATTGCTATGCCTGCCTTTGATTACTCAGCTTATAATCGCGACGGCAAGTTGGTCGATGGGCTGATATCTGCTGACTCCGCGCGTCATGCGCGACGGCTGCTTAAAGATAAAGATTTGTTGCCAGCCAAGCTGACAGAGGTTGGTCAAAATACCGCTAAAAATGGGGTGCGTCGGGGCAGAGAAGCGAATGTCAACAACTTTGATTTATCGCTATTGTTACAACAGCAGGCCATTCTAATTCAATCGGGCTTACCTCTTGAAGATGCCTTGCGCATGACCATTGAACAGGCTGAGACTGATAAACAACGCCGCATGGTGGAGAGCTGGCGCACAGAGATTGTTGAGGGCCGCAGTTTCTCCGAGGCGTTGCGACGCTCTCCCTATAAGATTCCGGAAGCAGTGATCGCTGGTGTTGGCGTGGGTGAGGAGGCCGGTCATTTGGACCGCGTGCTGATGCGTCTTGCGGAGGATCTTGAAACCAGTGCAGAAAATCGCAAAACTGTGACCAGAGCATTAATTTATCCGGCAACCCTTATCAGTACATCGGTTATTGTCGTGGCGATCATGATGGTTTGGGTGGTGCCTAAAATCACCGCGATCTTTGTTAGCTCCAATCGTGAATTGCCATTGATTACCCGTATTGTGATCGGTCTAAGCGATTTCACTCAGCACTATGGGCTTTACCTTTTGTTGGTGGTGATAGCGGCGACACTGGTGATGATGCGGTTGTTACAGGATCCGGCACGTAAAAGGCGCTGGCATGGCATTATCTTGCAGATGCCCGGCTTGGGACGCTGGACATTAATGGCTAACCTCGCCGATTGGTCGCGCAGTCTGGGCGTACTCCTAAATAATGGTGTGCCGGCTTTGGCTGCGTTGAAAATATCATCCGCAGTGGTTAGCAATTTGCATCTTCGCGATAAGATGGAGCAGGTAACTGAGGCTATGCGGCGCGGTAGCAGTTTACAAAAAGCTCTGGAGGAAAATAAGATCGGAAGTGGCTTTTTAATCCATATGGTGGGCAGTGGTGAGGCGTCCAGTGAGTTGGATAAAATGCTGATACGTGTGGCCGACTACTATTCGCTACGTCTGGCTAATGCGATTGAAGTATTCCTTAAATTAATTAACCCTATCCTGATCATACTGATGGGCATGATTATTCTGTCGGTGGTAGCAGCAGTAATGCTACCTATTATGGATATGAATAATATGGTGTGACGTTATAGGTATTGCTCATTTAAAGAGCTATTAATCATTAAACGGATTTCGATCCAACAACTTTCTTAAGGTAAAAAAATGATAAAGCAACATAAACAGTCAGGCTTTACGCTGATTGAAATGATGGTAGTGGTGGTAGTTATTGCTCTGCTTGGAGCTATGATAGGCCCAACCTTATTTAAAAAGGTGCAGCAGGCGGAAGAGACCAGAGTGTCGCAGGATATTAGGACGGTAGTCGGAGCGTTAAAGTTTTATCGTCTGGATAATTACCGATATCCCACCCAGTCTCAGGGCTTAGAGGCATTAGTCGCGGCGCCAGCGGGTGCTGAATCTAAGTGGAATGGTCCCTATTTGGAGACATTGCCCAAGGATCCTTGGGGCGCGCCCTACCAGTATCAAAACCCTGGCACTCATGGTAAAGAGATTGAAGTCTACAGCCTAGGTGCCGACGGCCAGAGTGGCGGAGAGGGGTCGAACCAGGATTTGGGTAACTGGAATATCCAGTGAACTTGATCTTGCAGTGGTAGATGCCAATGATAATTACTCTGAAATATCAGCGAGGATTTACACTTATCGAAATACTGGTGGCGGTGATGATCGTCGCTACGCTATCGGCCATGAGTGTATTGGCAATAAATCAGGCTTTTGATCGGCGTTATGTTGCCGAGGCCGATCGGTTGCTGATTTGGTTGCAACAGTTGGGTGAAAATTCGGCTTTGCAGGGTGCGGCCTACGGTGTTATCAGTGAGACTGGAGATGCGGGCACCCAATTGCGTGCGGTAATTTATTACCGCAACCGCTGGGTCGCGGTGACCCAGCCAGTTCCTTTCTCGTTAACTGAGGAGGCCACTTTGAGTTGGTTGGTTGACTCTGTCAGTGATGAAAAGTTACTGCCACAACAGCAAGATACAACTTCTATTGATACCGTTGGAGAGGAGGACGATTTGCTGATACCGGAGATTGCCTTTCTTCCTGATGGTTATATAGAGCCATCGGGTGAAATAGTATTGAGCTTCGCCACTATTGAAAAACAATTTATCTATCGCTGGACAGATGAAGCGCAAATGTCGGCGCCGTTGTCACTGGAGGCGGTCAGGCCATGAACAGATTGATGCGGGCTGGTGGTTTTACACTGATTGAGGTTGCGGTCGCGCTAACCATTCTCAGTTTAGTGTTGACTGGTGCGTTGACGGTGGTTAGCCAATACAGCGATGAGCGATTGCGGTTGCGAGAGCGCGCCTTTGCCACTCAGGTATCTTGGAATCACCTGTTGGAACGTTATCAAATCGCTGAAAAATGGGTTTCGGCGACCCAGCGTGGCACGGTGGCCAGCAACGGCGTTGATAAACAGTATGGGCAGCAATGGCGTTGGCAGATGAGCGCTGAGGCGGCTATGGGCCAGGGTCTTTTTCGTTATGAGGTGAAGGCTGGGGCTGCTGATAAGCAAAAAACAACCGCTGCACTGGCCATTTACTTGGTAGATCGCAACTAATGAAGCAACCAACCCTGCCAAGACAAATTGGTGGCTTTACCTTAATTGAAATATTGGTGGCGATGTTGCTATTGGCCTTGATGTCAATGATGTCCTATCAGGCGATTGATGCGGTATTAAATGTCAATCAGCGCAGTCAGCAGGGCCTGGCGCAAGAAGCTCGGTTGCAACGGGCTTGGCAAATTATTGGCCGAGATATTATTCATCTGCGGCCACGCACCTTTGTCGATGGGTTAGGTGCCATAGAGCCGGCTTATATTACCGATCCCAGCGAGTTTGGCGTGCGTTTTAGCCGTGGTGGTGGGCCCATGGTGCGCTCCAACCCTAGCGGCCTGCGACGTATCGAGTATCGGGTTAATGAAGATGCTCAGTTGATACGCCAATCGTGGGCTATTACCGAGTCTCCACGCCTCAGTGATGGCAGCAGTATGGTGTTGGTGGATAATGTCGCGGAAGTGCGCTTCGAGCACCTGACAAATAGCTTTATCTATAGCGAAGACTGGCCGCCAATCAATGAGCAGCACAGTCCTACTAGTCTGCCTAAAATGATTCGAGTATTTATCGTGATGGATGGTGAGCAAGAGACATCGAAGCTGTTTCCAGGGGTGGTCGTGAAATGAGTTTACAGCCCTCAAGACAATCGGGCGTGGCACTGCTGGCGGCACTGATTCTGATGCTGGCAGTCGTGATGGTGATGGGCAATATTTTTTATCGTCACCAGATTGATATTACTCAGGCTGCAGCCTCAATACACAGTGATCAGGCTTTGCTATTGGCAATGAGTGGCGAAAGCTGGGCCCGCCAGTTACTGTCAGATCAGGAGGACGATCGTGCAGTGGATAGCTTTGACGAGGACTGGGCTCAGGCACTGCCGATGTTGCCGGTTGATGGTGGCATGATTACCGGCTGTATCAGTGATTTGCAGGGGCGAATCAATATTAATAATTTTGCCGATTACAGTGCCCAGTCTTTGCAAAAAGAACTCGATGCAGATAATAGCGGATTGGCAATAGCATGGTTGCAGCTTTTGACGCAGTTAGATTTATTAGCGGATCCATCACGGGTGGCGCAAATTATTGACTGGCTGGATGCGGACTCAAACCTAATTAATAGCTGGGGTGCAGAGCAGGCGGATTACGACAGTCTGTTATCGCCGCGGGTGCCAGCTAATAGTAAGGTTACCGATATCAGTGAATTAGCAGCGATTAAGAGTTATCAGGTGGCGGAGGTGCAGTTGCTGGCGCCTTGGTTAAGCGCGCTCCCGCGTCATACCAGCATAAATATCAACACCGCCTCACAACCGTTGATTAGTGCTCTGGTTGGAATGCTGAGTCAGGATATCGCCGCATTAGTGATTGAAGAGCGGCCCTTTGAGTCAATTAATGAGTTTTACCAACTAATGTTGCAAAACACGCAACTGGCGCTGCCTGAGGTGCAGCTACGTTGGCCCGAGACTCTCATTTCTGTTAATTCCGATTACTTTGAGCTATATCTAGAGGTGATATTAGGGGAGGCACGTATTGAAGTAAGAAGTATAATGGATCGCTTTAAGCGCAATGAGCCGGTAATTATTGCGCGGCAGCTTACCTTTGTGCCAGCAGCACTGCCCAAGCCCTCTTTGTCGGCGGCAGAAGCGCTATTTAATAGCGAGGCTGATAGTGGGATACTGGGTGATCCTGAAGCAGAATCGTTAGCGGAAGCAAACGCAGGGACGAGTGACATGCAGTCCGCCTGCATAATGATTGGGGAAATGAACTGATGATATCAGTTGATCATATTTATAACCTTGACCGCCATATAACCAATGAAGGCGTTGCCTTTAATTCGGTGGCGGGCTCCAATGCTGTGCCCATGCAGCTCTGGGTACCGTCTGAGCGTGTCGGTATGCACCTTATCGATGTGCCTGCTGCACCGGAACGCAAGTGGCCCGAATTGATACCTTGGTTACTCGAAGACAGGCTGCTACAGCCCGTATCGGACATGCACTTTGTTATTGCCGGCCGCAGTCACAATGGACAGCTACAGATATGGGCAGTCAGCCATAATGATATGCGCGAATGGCAACGGGTAGCCGATAATGCTGGCGTGGCGGTGCAATCGTTGGTGCCAGATTATTTAGCCCTGCCCTGGGAAGAGGGGCGTATCCATATTGCCTGGCGCGAAGGTTGCTGTCTGGTAAGAACCGGAGTAGACCAAGGTTTTGCCGCCAATGCCGATATTGCATGGACGATAATTGATAATTTATTGGCGACAGCCGAGATCGCCCCCAGACTGTCCATCGCAGTCCCAGACCCGACGTTGGTGCCAGAGCATTTACGCCAGCTAGCTGATATCAATGATGCCAGCATTGACTGGACATTTGCGGATAACCCCGTTGCCGCCAATTTATTGTCGGGCCAGTATCGTGCCTCAACCCGTTCATTACCTACCTCCCAATGGTTACCTGCAGCCGGTTTGGGGGTGTTGGCACTGGTATTAATGCTCAGTTACCTACAGTTATCGAGCAGTTTTTTGCAAACTCAGGTACGGAGTCTAGAGAAGCAGTTGGTTAGAGATTACTCAAAATTGTTTCCCGGTGCTCGACAGGGTACCCGTGGCATAAGAGAGGCAGTTGAAGCGCGCCTTAATGCGAGCTTTTTGCAGCAACGCGCACTGACCAACGGCTCAGTGGCGACACTAACGGCGTTGGACGAACTCATGTCGACCTGTGACTGTGATCTTATCGGTCTGGTGGCTGAGAAAGACAGCCTTGAGTTAACTATTGGCAATGGCGAGCGGCTAAAAACCAGAGACTTGAACATTCCTGGCTATCAGGTCGCTATTACCCAGCAGTCATTCGATGATAAGGGGTCAGTAAAAGATGTGCTAGTACTGATGATCAATCCCGATCAGGTCGGACGTCTATGAGAAAACTAATTGCTACCATGCAGGATAGCTTGTCCCGATTACAACCGCGAGAAAAGTTATTTCTCAGTGCTGGAGCCATTGTGGTAGCGGTCGCACTAACTTATTTGACCGTGCTTCCCTTCTGGGACAAACACAACCTGGTATCTGCCCAGTATTCGCAGTTAAAAGGAGATTTGCAGTGGTTACATCAGCAACGCGAGGTTGTCTCACGATTGTCCAATAATTGCTCGGTGAAACTTGTATCTGATGGCACCCCGAGAAAAATTCTGGCCCGCTTAGTGCGACGTAATCAACTAAAATTAGACAGTATTGAGGAGGCTAGTGGCAGTTTTAGTCTGGAATTTAGCGGTTCAGATGCAAACTCGATCGTGCGGGTAGTTCACGAAATTGCGTGCGACGGCTATCTGGTGCAGAGCTTACAGATTATCAAATCTGCCGATGATGCCAAACTGTTGATCGCTAATTTGGAGGTGCAGCTTGTTGCTCGATAAGTTGAGTTACCGTCAACAAACAGGGTTGCAAAGAAGCCTGATGGTACTACTTCTACTCATCTGTGCTTATTTTGCTGTATTGATTTTGATGCAGATAACGAAAGCAACTGAGAGTGGTTTCAGAGATTTTCCTCGCGCACCTCAGGCGGCGGTAATATCCTGGAACTGGTTTCGCAGTGGTACCTTTGTTGTGGAAAGTACGGATGAGAGCCATGGCGAGCTCCCTGAGGCCAATATAAACGCGGCACTCCTAGGCGTGATGATTGCCGGTGATAATTCTTTTGCTACATTGAAATTCAATGGTAAACCGGAAGCTGTTTATCATCAGGGTGATGACCTCAGTTCAGGGTATGAGTTAGTGGCTATTGAAACCTACCGAATTGTGGTGCGTAAAAACGGCCTTAATCAGCAGGTGTTAATGAAAAAGCCTGAGAGTATTATAGAGACTGAAGTGGTTGAGGCAGAGGTGCCTTTGCAGCAGCCCACTGAGGGTTTTGCACTGGCCAATATGTTTGGCGCAGTCCCAGTTAGTGCTGGTGGTAGTGCCGGATTAAAACTGAATAATTTATCTTCTGCCATTACCTCAATCGCTGATGTGCAAGAGGGTGACGTGGTGATTGCAATTGATGGCACATCAGTACAGGAGTTGATCAGCAACCCAGCGCAGTGGGCGAAGTTCAGTAGTAGTAGTAACTTGCCCGTAACAGTGATGCGCAATAATCAAGAACAAATCATTTATGTTAATGCAGCCAGTCTGGCGGCAAAAGTATTACCGAATATTGGAATGGAGCGATAACATGAAAATCATAGCAGTGAAGCATATTAGACTATCCATGAATGGTTGCCGCAAGCTTGTTAGTACAGCGACTGCGGTGTTTTTTTCCGTGTTGTTAATAGCAGAAGTATGGGCCGCAGAGTCGGTAAGAATTAACTTTCGCGATGCGGATATCCGCAGTGTTATTGAAAGTGTTGCGGAAATAACTGGCAAATCCTTTGTTCTAGATCCCAGAGTTAAAGGCAAGGTGACCATTATTGCGCCAGAGCCAATTGACTCATCTCTGCTCTTTGAAGCGGTACTGTCGGCGATTCAGGTGCAGGGCTTTCAGGCAATTGAAGATGGCGCTGTTACCAGGGTGGTGCCGTTTAATCAGGCATTTAGTTTTGCTGGTGGTATCGGTAAAAATCAACTGCAAACCGAAGTACTAAAGATTCAATATGTGCAGGCCGCCACGTTAGTGCCGGTGCTTAAACCGATGATGAGCAATGGCGCCAGACTTCAGGCCTATAACCAGAGTAATTATCTGGTGATCTCTGATATCCGCACCAATGTTGATCGTGTTAAGCGCCTGATTGCTGAGATGGATGATCCCAATCAGAATGTCGTTGAAGTGATTAATCTTGAATATATTTCCGCCGCGGAAGCAGTGCATATTGCTGGTCAGCTAAAGCAATTGCAGAAACAGGATTTATCTCTGGTAGAAGATGGCCTTAATAACCGTGTGATTGTCAGTGGCCCCAGTATGGCTCGAGCTTCCTTTAAAGCCATGCTTAAGACACTGGATTTACCCTCGGTTAAAAAAGGCAGTGTTGAAGTCGTCTACCTCAACTATTCGCGAGCCGAAGAGATGAAACCAATTGTTGAAGGTATGCTGCAATCGGATATCTTTCTGCGCTTAGCAGGCGAATCGGGCTCTGGTAGTAAAGGCAAGAGTGCCAATGCATACAAGATTGAAATTGATCAACTGAACAATGCCCTGATCATAGCTGCCCCGTCGGCGGTGATACGAGAAATTAAAAATGTGGTTAGCAAGCTTGACCTATCGAGACCACAGGTACTTATCGAGGCGGTAATTGCTGAGCTATCGGAGTCGCAGGCAAAGCAACTTAGAAGCGAGTTGGTCTACACCAGCAAAGATCGCGGGGGTTATCTGACCAATTTTGATCAATTGTTATCCTCATTATTGGGTGTGGCAGCCGATGGTGACGTAGATGAGAAAACGTTGACCACAACCTTAGCAGCGGTGCCCAAGACTGCATTGGGCGTAGCGGGAGATTTTGATGAAATTACTGGCAAAGGTATGGGGATTTTAATTCAGGCATTAAAAACCGATGGTGCTACCAATATTCTATCAACTCCCTCTGTGGTAACCCTCGATAATGAAGAGGCAACCCTGAGTGTGGGTGAAGAAGTGCCCTTTGTTACCGGCAGTTATTCCAGTATTAACAGTAATGCTTCTAATGGCAATCCGTTCCAAACGGTGAATCGGGAGGAAGTGGGGGTAATGCTTAAGGTCAAGCCTCAGATCAGCAAGGGCAATGGCGTACGTCTTGAGATTGAGCAGGAGTCCTCCAAAGTTAAAAGCGGTGATGTCGGTTTGCAAGTCACCTCTAAGAGCACCATGCAGACCAACGTAATGATTCAAGACGGTGAGTTATTGATTTTGGGTGGTTTGATTGAAGATCAATCCAACGGCAGCGACTCTAAGGTACCGTTACTGGGTGATATCCCCCTCTTAGGCCGTTTATTTCGCTCCTCTAGTCGAGATAGCAAGCAAACAGTGCTAATGATGTTTATTCGTCCAACCATTATTCGTACCGCCGAGGATGCTCGTAAATTATCAACTAAAAAATTCGATCATCTCATCACCAGAGATATTAAGGGCGGTGATGCCGGAGTAATTGCCCGACAATTGGAGGAGTTTCGTCAGCAGGAGCAGACTAGCGACTAGAGTAACGCGATGAGTCTATACCTCAAGCATTTTGGGCTCAGCAGAGAGCCCTTTTCCATCGTTCCTGATCCGGGGTTCCTATATCCCAGTGTTTATCATCGTCAGGCTGTGGCGCATCTAAAATACGGGCTCGATCGCGAGGGTGGGTTTATTCTGCTGACCGGTGAGGTGGGTACCGGTAAGACGACCTTGACCCGCACCATGCTGAAACGATTGCCAGCCCATGTGCGCGTTGCCTATATCCTTAATAGCAAACTAAAAACCACGGATGTTCTGGCCAGTATCTGCCATGAGCTAGCAATTGAGTTACCCGAGTCTAGCGGCCTATCATTTTCTAAAATCTGTATTGACGCGCTTAATCAAGACCTGCTGCAAGCCCATGCTGAAGGCAAAAAGACCTTAATTGTTATTGAAGAGGCACAGAACCTAACTGCCGAGGTGCTCGAGACTCTGCGCCTGCTGAGCAATCTGGAAACCTATTCGCATAAATTATTGCATATCTTACTGGTAGGTCAGCCAGAGTTATTGGCCATATTGGCGCAGAAAGAACTTCGTCAACTCAATCAGCGGGTTGTCTCAAGATTTCATCTGTTGCCAATAGATAAAGATGATCTTGTCAATTACGTTAATCATCGTTTGCACCGCGCCGGTGCCAAAGGGCCTATTTTTGATCGAGCGAGCATCAATATGCTGTTTAAATTGACTGGCGGAGTACCACGGCTAGTGAATCTGATTTGTCAGCATGCATTATTGGCCGCCTACTCCAGCGAGTCGAAACAGGTTACCCCGCGCTTGGTGAAGCAGGCTGCTGTGGAAAGTTTAGGTCGCACCAATACGCCGCGGCAGCAGCCTCAGGGATGGCACTACTGGGCACTATTTACTGGCTGTGTTTTGGCAGTGGGATTGTATGCTCTGCAATTACCCCAACAGCCAAATTCACAATGGTCTGCTGCTACAGCCAAGTCCCAGTCAGTGGCTGAGCCCGTGGTTGACACGGCGGTCAGATTGGCGCCATCAAACCCCTATGCCAATCTTTTGAAACACTGGGATGTGCCTGCAGACGAGATTTATTCCGAAGAGGAATTGGTGGCTCTGGCGACCCGCTATGGGCTTGACGCTGAGCAATTGAATTATGCCAGACTGACGGATATTCAACGTATTAATCGCCCCGGCATTGTGCGATTAAAAGATCAGACCGGCATATTAAAAAGTGCCGTGCTTAGCCATATCGATCCATCGGGGGTTAGTCTGATGCAATCCAATAAGACCCTGCGGTTAGATACACAGAGCTTTACTGATCGCTGGTCTGGTAGCTATCTGTATTTGTGGCGGCCACCACAGCAGATAAAACAACTGAAGTTGGGGGATAAAAACCCTGTGGCTTTAGCATGGTTACAACAGCGATTGACGATGGTCGATCCCGATGCTGAGACAATTATTAGTGCCGGTCGCTATACACCGGCAGTGGTGGAGCAAGTGCGACGTTTTCAGCGGCAACAAAATATAAGTGCTGATGGTGTCATTGGGCGTGAAACTCTAATGCGCCTCAACCAACTGACCGAACAGGGGATTCCCTTGTTATCAGAGGAGCCCAGTTAATGTCTTATATACTGGATGCGTTAAAAAAAGCTGAGCGAGATCGGCTACGAGAAGATCCTAAAGAGTTAGATGATTTTGCTAGCTCCAACTGGGACCCCTATTATCAGCCATCTAAATCTGATTTCCCTAAATACCTATTTTTTTTAGTTTGCGCCATCCTAGTGTTTGCCACTTGGATAATTTATAGCGGTATTGTTAGGCTGCCTCAGCCGGAACAATCTCCGATAACAGCAGTAACGGCTCCCCCAGTAATCGAGCCGGTCGCATCCTCAACTGCGATAGAGACACCGCAAGCTACTCCAAATTTACAGATAACCGGACATATGTATATTGCTGAGGGCTCGGCATCTAATCGCTTATTTGCCAATGGCCGCAGTTTCCGCGAGGGGGATAAAATTGATAGCCAATGGACGCTAGTGGCTATCGGTGTGGAGAGTTTTTCTATTAGTGCCGGACAGCGTCGAGAGACATTACGTTATCGCTAATGACAGTGCTGGCTAAAACGAGCCTAATCGGAAAAGACTTCTAATACTGAATTTTTCCCGCGATCAAAACGTTTGGCGCGGCGATAGGGGAAAACATCAACGACATAACCATTGCGTATCTGTTCCTGTAGATCAGTCCAGAAACTCACTTCGTAAAGCTCGCCATGCATTTCTTCAAACATTTTTCTGGCTTTGATATTGCCCGAGAAGAACAGGCGAAATTCCTCTGGGAAAATATCATCCGGTGCCACGGTATACCAGGTACCAGATTGCATCTCTTCCTGCTCATTGCGGGGTTGCGGAATAACGCGGAAATTGCAATCAGTTAATGCGGCGATTTCATCGTAGTCATAAAACACCACGCGACCATGACGGGTCACACCAAAGTTTTTTAATGGCATATCGCCAGGGAAAATATTGGCAGCAGCCAATTGCTTAATACAGTTGCCGTATTCCTCCATCGCACTGCGTATTTCATCATCACTGGCAGTTTCCAGATAAATATTCAGCGGCGTCATATAACGCTCGGTATACAAATGTTTAATCACCAGTTGATCGTCGCGCAGTTCTATAGACGACGACGCTACCTTCTGCAGCTCTTCAACCAGCTCAGGTGAAAAGCGCGCCAATGGAAACACTAAATTATCGAACTCCTGTGTATCAGCCATGCGACCAATGCGGTCATGTCGCGATACCAAACGATACTTCTCGCGCACCGTTTGATGGGTCACCTCCTTGGGCGGGGCAAACTTATCTTTAATAATTTTAAATACAATATTATATGAAGGCAGGGT
>CBFHVP010000033.1:0-18554 GCA_965659315.1 uncultured Porticoccaceae bacterium
TCGACAATAAGCGCTTGACCGCGCGTGCGGTGTTTGGTCTGTGGCCTGCCAATACCGTTAACCATGATGATATTGAGGTCTATTCTGTCGCCGCAAGCCAAGGCGAGCCAAAAGAAACGCTGGCCAGCCTGCACCATATTCGTCAACAGATTCAGAGACCCGGGGCCAGCGAAGAGCTGAAATCATTGGCCGACTTTATAGCCCCTAAAGAAACCGATATCACCGATTATATCGGTGCCTTTGCCGTCACCACCGGTATCGGAGCAGACCAGCTGGCCGAACAATATGAGGCCGCCCATGATGACTATAATGCCATTATGGTCAAAGCATTAGCTGATCGCTTGGCCGAGGCCTTTGCTGAACATTTGCATCAGCGCGTACGCAAGGAATACTGGGGCTATGACGCCAATGAATCGATCGACAACGAGGCGCTTATTAAAGAACAGTATCGAGGAATCCGCCCCGCGCCCGGTTATCCCGCCTGCCCCGACCACAGCGAAAAGCAAACTCTGTTTACGCTATTGGATGTAGAGAAAAATATTGGGCTAGAGCTAACCGATAGTTTCGCTATGGCCCCTGCTGCAGCCGTGAGTGGTTGGTACTTTGGCCACCCCGATGCAGAGTACTTTAATACCGGCAAAATCAGCCAAGATCAGGTAGACTCACTAGCGCATCGCAAAGGGGTCGACACCGCTACGGTAGAACGCTGGCTGACACCTATTCTCAACGATTAAATGGAAACCAAAATGGCCGATCAACGCCCCTCTAAAAAGCCTGGGTTAGGCTCGCTAGTCAAAAGTATTTTGGCTGCTGCCATCGGTGTGCAGACCAATAAAAATCGCGAGCGCGACTTTACCACCGGTAGCCCACTGGCTTTTATTATTGGTGGGTTTATTTTTACCGCATTGTTTATTGCTGGTATTGCCATAATTGTTGGCTTGGTCACCAGTAGCCAATAATAGGCTTAAGCAGTTATAAAGTCGTTCGCACCCAATTCAACAATAGTCTCCGCACCCGCCTCTAGCGACGCCAAGTAAGCACGATTACGCGGCAAGATCTGAGTTGCAAAAAAGTGCGTGGTAGCAATCTTCTGATGGTAGAACCGGTCTTGAGATCCCTCATCTACATGACGTTGTGCAGCAATCGCTAACTTAACCAGCGACCAGTAGGCGACCGAGTTACCAAACAACATCATAAAGTTATAAGCCACAGCTTGCGAGTGCTCTGGATGAGCCAAAATAAATTGCAAACCTGCACGACAATCGTTAATTGCCTGACCCAACGCCTTAAGAATAAGATTCAACTGGGGTATATCTTCCGCAGCAGTGGCATCCATATCAGCCAGAACATGAGTTAAAGTCTCACCGCCATCTCGAAGGCATTTACGCCCCACAAAGTCCAATGCTTGAATGCCATTAGTGCCCTCATAAATAGGCAAAATACGCGCATCACGCATATGCTGCGCAGCACCCGTCTCTTCGATAAAACCCATACCGCCATGCACTTGCACACCCAGAGACGTCGTCTCCATGGCCACTTCAGTACACCAGCCTTTGACTAATGGCGTCATAATCTCCACCAGCTGTGCATCAGCAGAGCGTTGATCAGTATCTGGGTGATGATGACTACGATCTTCAGTGGCAATGGTATAGAACGACATAGCGCGCCCAGCCTCCGTTAGCGCGCGCATTTGCATCAGCATACGCTTAACGTCGGGGTGATGAATAATCGGTGCCTTACCCTCAACACCTTGCACCCTGCCCTGCACACGATCTGCAGCATAGGCTACGGCCTGTTGATAAGCGCGTTCACCAACACCAATACCCTGATGACCAACCGACAATCGTGCATTATTCATCATACTAAACATGCACATCAGACCTTGGTTTAAAGGTCCAACCAAATAACCGACAGCACCGCCATTATCACCAAACGCCATAGTGCAGGTGGGGCTACTATGAATACCCAACTTATGTTCAACACCCACGGGGCGCACATCATTGCGTTCACCAAGACTGCCATCGGCATTAACCAAATATTTAGGCACTAAAAATAAAGAAATACCCTGATTGCCCGATGGCGCGTCAGGCAGACGAGCCAATACTAAATGGATGACATTGTCGGCTAACTCATGATCACCCCAAGTGATATAAATTTTCTGACCACTGACTAAATAATGATCACCATTGGGTACCGCCTTGGTTTTCACGGCCGACAAATCACTGCCTGCTTGCGGCTCAGTAAGATTCATCGTGCCAGACCAACTACCGGCAATTAGCTTGGCAAGGTAGGTTTGCTTCTGCTCGTCAGTACCATAGAGATTTAACGCATGAATGACCCCACGGGTCAGCATCGGCAACAAACTAAAACCCATATTCGCCGATTGCAGCATCTCCTGAACTGCTACATCAATAACCCCAGGGAAACCGGCGCCGTCATATTGTTGATCACCACTCAGGCAACACCAACCCGCTTCGACCATCTGTTGGTAGGCTGGCTGTAATACAGCCGCTGATACAACTTTATCACCGTCCAGATGGGCCGGATTTATATCGGATTCCCAATTAGTCGGGGCGACAACTTCCTCAAAAAATTTGGCCGCTTCCGGCAATACTGCCTCCACCATATCCATACCCGCATCCTCATACCCCGGCATGGTGCAATGCTCAGAATAATTAACCAATTCATTGAGGATAAAAAACAGTTCTTTTTGCGGTACTTTATATGCAGTCATATGAAAACTTCCTTGAATATTACGACAAAAGTCAGAGTGACTCGCAGGTCGATAAAGGCTTAATACTATGATTTTCGCGGCTTAAATGTAAACTTAAAAGCATGACCATATGGTCTGCATTTACGGGCCGCGTTCAACTAATTCAAAAGCATCACTTGCACAGCAAACTAATAAAACCAATTGCCAATGTCGGCCTTTCAACGACCATAAATGCCATCAATATGCGGATTAATAAACATGTTTAATCCCCTAACTAAAAAAGCGTCTATTATTGGTCTTTAGATGTGAAAAGGAATTGTGCTGCAGATCATTCGCACACGAGATAGTACATCAATGGATTGACTCGGAGAATGTTACATCAAAAGAATGTATTAGATGTTATTAAAATAACGCGATATACATTTTTTTAAATCGTTCATCAGGTAAACAAGTAAAAGCCATTAGTTACTCAATAGCATCTTTCTACCAAGAACTCGCAAGAGATCTTTGATAAAAAGCGTAACAAAGCCACAACAGATCACTGATTAAAGTAATAGGTTTCAACTACTCATTGTATTAGTCAACAATGCAAGCGGCTAGATTGCTGAAAATGAAACATAGGGCCAAAGACTGGATCCGTAACTGTATGAGAAAGGATATCCCTCAGATTGGAATGACTTATCAGATCCTAAATAACGACGGAATATATGATTTAAGAGCAATCGCTAAGGAATTCTACGAGCAAAAACAACATTTAGACAAATTGGGACAATGGACGCATGACCGCTATCTAAAGCAGTCTAGTCATGCGAGGGCTAAAGTTCGCACCGAGTCTAGCCCAAATTCTAAAGCCTGTAGCATATGGTCGATAAACCATTATTTAGGACTAAACCGTCACCCCTATGTAATTAAAAAAGCCCAGGAAGCCACTGCATTATATGGTACTGGTTGTGGTACCTCCGCTATGTCAGGCGGCCATTCTCAACTCCACAAAGACCTACAAAAACGCTTTGCTCAAATCCTGTCTAAAGAGGAATGTCTGCTATTCCCGACAGGGTTTACGGCCAATACGGGCACCATATCCGCTCTGTGCAAAGGTAGCGAAACATTAATTATTATTGATAGAGACAGTCATGCCAGCATTATCGATGGATGCAGAGCGTCACAGTCAAAGTATATTCCATTCAAGCACAACTCCGTTCAAGACCTAGAGCAAAAACTAAAAAGATATTCAACGAAGCATGTCAATTTACTGGTGGTGATTGAATCGGCTTATTCAATGGAAGGTGATATTGCACCCCTAGAAAAGATTGTTGCGCTAAAAGAGAAATACAATTTTTTGCTCTATGTAGATGAAGCACATACATTCGGTTTCTATGGTGAAAATGGCAGTGGCCTTTGCAATCATTTAGGGGTGGCTGATGATGTTGACTTTATAATGACTACTTTATCAAAATCAACCGCTAGTATTGGCGGCATTGTGGCCATGACTAAAGAATTTGCCTCTTATGTCCGCTTATCAACTTCTTATACCTTCCAGGCAGCGATACCGGCGGCAGATGTGGCTGTGGCTGATGCCTGCCTAGATCTGATAAGTACTCAGCCTGAACTAATTGAATCTCTGTGGAAAAAAACCCACTATTTTAGAAAAGAGATAGTGAAATTGGGATTCGATGTCGGCACAAGTGAAAGTCCGATAATACCAGTCTATATCCGTAACAGTAATATTTTAAAAAAAATGGAGCATGAGCTTTACTCGAAAGGAATCTTTACCGTCTCTTTGCAGTACCCTGCTGTGAAAGCCTCAGAAGTAAGATTCAGATTTATTGTTAATAACTCCCACACATTGAGAGACATAGACCATCTAATAGCTGTTTTATATAACTTAGGAGTGAAATATAAACTAATCCCCGCTGGTCAGAAATCGTGCATGAAATCGCAGTAAGCATACTATTACTATTATCAACGACACTAGGTATAGATCGCGCTCCAGAAGCACCTTCGGGATGGCAAGTTATTAAAGATTGGGAGGAAAATACCGAGCGTCATGTTGTTTATACCGCTAAAAACAAAAATATAATCAATATCTGTAATCGTAACCCTACTTCCTACATTGAGTTTCCACTAACAATTCATTCATCAGCAAAGTTAATCATTGATAACCAAATAATTGCAATCACAAACCCCTCTGATTTTAAGTATATAAAAAGCTTCTATGGCACATTGATCGTTCCTTGCTCGCAATTGTATGGCGCCACTGGCTCATTGGAATGGCAGTTAATATCTTACACTAGGTACTTTGCTTGGTTTAAATATTTTCCTAGAGTTGTAGAAAACCATCCTAAAACTAATTTATTTAACGAAACATTAAATATTATTGCCTCAGCAATTTCATTGTTCATCACAGTATTATGTGGCATTTTATTTAGTAAGAAAATTCCGCGAAATAAATTTATAATTTTAATCTTATCGAACTTATTTACTGCCTTTTATTTTATAGGCTCTACGGCAGGATTGTGCGGCATAAACGTTTCTATGCTTTTAGCACATAAGATCGCCGACTCCGGTTTATGGCTTGGAGTAATGTCTTTTATTTATGTGCTGCATCTAGAAAAAATGATCCCTAGATGGATAAATACAATATTTACCATATCCATTGCAATATCACTAATACTAATACTAATAGCACCCACGGGGGATAGCGTTCAATTGGGAACAATCATTCCATTCCCTTTGATTATCTTGCTTTCAATTTATTCATTCTTCCGACTTTTAATCAAAGGCAAATTAGGGTCAAGACACAGATATGTTCAGACGATCGCATTGTCATTGAGCTTATGCACTTACTGGCATGATATTCTCGTTATTACTGGGCTGATTAATTCATACCTAATGTTACCTTTAGGTATGCCTGGCAGTTATATTTTTATACTACTGTCGATTAATGACAGCATTAATAGTACTTATGCTGAAAGAGACCGATTAAAGATTGTCACTCAAAAGACCAATAGAGAACTACAGCATGCACAGGATGAATTGATTAAGTCCGAAAAAATGGCAATGATGGGACGAGCTGTCGCAAGGATAGCCCATGAACTAAATACCCCCATATATGCCGCACGCTCTGCCGCACAGAATATACAAATAAAAACCAAACACTTTGCACAGAGCCTTGAAAAAAACACACATCATATAGTTGATAACACTAGGCAATATAATAAAGACTTAACATCAATGGCTAAGGTCTTACAGATTAGTTTGAGCCGCGCAGCTGAGCTAGTTCGCAATTTTAAGGAAATTTCTGTCGATCAGATTAATGTGCGAAAAAAAACTTTTGATCTGCTTGAGTATATAGACACTAGTTTAGCGACATTGACGGAATCATTGCGAAGGAAGAATATCACAGTCAATCTGCAAGGTAACAATATTACTCTGTACCACGACCCTAGTCTGTTCTATCAATTAATTAATAATCTCGTCAACAATGCTGAAAAATATGCCTACCCCAGTTCAGGAGGCATTATTGATATTGAAATCGAAGAGCTACCGAATGAGATCTGTATATTGTTCTCAGACTATGGCAAAGGTATATCACAAATCGACCAATCCAAAATGTTTGATGCATTTTTTACCACCGGTGGTGGCTCCAAAGGTCTAGGCTTGGGGTTGAATATAGTTTATCGCATTGTTACCGAAAAACTTCAGGGGACAATATCTTGTACTAGCCGAGAAAACCACGGCACATGTTTTACTATGCGAATTCCCAAAAACACCGTGATGAGTAATAGAGAGGACATTGACAATGATTAATAGAGACGATGGTTGGTCGATTCTAATTGTAGATGATGAAAGCATTATCCATGATGTACTCAGCATGAATTTACGGGACATGCAATTCGATGGCAAAGGCGTAAACCTAGTCAGCACATTCTCTGCAACTGAGGCAAAAAATATAATCAGCACCAATCCGCATATAGCGGTGGTTATTCTTGATGTCATGATGGAAAAAGATGACGCAGGGCTAGATCTGGTGCGTTATATCCGTGAGGAGCACAATAATGCTGATATTCGGATATTACTCCACACCGGGCAACCCGGTATAGCGCCCAAAAAGCACGTTGCCGACAGGTATGGCATTGATGCATATCTCGATAAGAATATTAGCGATAATGAAGACTGCTATGTTGCAGTCAAATTAGCACTGAAATCTTATCGAGATTGCCTTAAATTGAAAAAAGTTGCTGCAAAAAAAGATGATGTTAGCCTAATGGAAGATATCGCAGATGGTTATATCGACCTGCTTGCTGACAAAGCCCTCAATCACGACTATGACACTTTATTTCACAAGATCAATAAAATAGTACATCTGGTTCAAGAGATATTGGCTGGTTATGCTTTAAATGATGTGAAAAATGATCTATGTTTAGGTAGTACGAAAGAGACAAGGCTGTCGTATTGCGACTATGCGCTTCTCATACGGATTAGTGATATCAAAGTGATACTCTCGCACTCCCCTATTGAGCATTACAAAAAAGATTGGAACATCAATTTTGATATGCTTCTTCAATCGGCGAGGGGCTTTTGTAAAATTGGAATATTACCGGATACTAGCAAAAAGCTATTGCAGAAACATATTCGGGCACTCGAAGCGACTTGAATTCCGCACAAGTTTATCTCAAACAAGGAGCGATGGAATTGCCCTTACCCGCTTGGAAAATACTCTGTATCGATGATTGCACTCTACGCAAATATGTTATCGGCATTTTACTGGAACGACTATTTTTTATGGAAAAATCCGTGCAAGTTATCAAGACATCATCTATTGATGACGCTGATAGTGCTATTGCAGAAATTAATGATATAGCGGTTATTCTAATTGATATAGAACAGGATAAAACTAGAAGTCTGCAGTTCATCCGCGACATAAGGACAAAGCATCGCAATAATAAAGTAAGAATTATTTTGCGCACTGGCTATCCAGATACATTGCCAAGTAAAAAACATATTCAGGACTATGCCATTGATGGCTATATTCACAAGGAGCTGACCTCTGAAGCTCAAATAGAGATCACGGTAATGACGGCTATCAGAGCCTATCAACAGATAATAACGACGGAAGAGAGATTATCTAGCTTAGCCGGTTCCATCGCTCATGAAATGCGTAGCCCCTTGGCCCAGATTCATGGCAATCTCTTTGTTATCGAGGAATTACAAAAAGAAATTCCCGAATCACCGTACCGAAACCCTATTGTTGAAAACCACATAAAAGATGCTAAATCAGCGATTTATAGCGGCCTACAAATCATTGATATGACTATGGACGCCATCAAAGAAAAACCAGTTGATCAAGATAGTTTCATTATTCTCTCAGCACGCGCCATTGTTCACGAAGCGGTCGAAACTTACGCACACATTGACATTGCACATGCTAACAAAATATCGGTTGCAGGAGATGATTTTGAAATTCTAGGCGACCCAGTCATTATCAAATATATGCTCTACAATCTGATGCGAAATGCTCTGTGGTACGTTAAAAACAAACCTGAAGCAAAGGTCATTATTTCTATAGTCAATACTAATAATCTGCAACACATCGAAGTTAGAGACACAGGCCCGGGGATTGCGCCTGAAATTATACCCCACCTATTCGATAACTTTTATACTGTCAACAAACAAGGCGGCACCGGTTTAGGCCTGTCATATTGTAACCGCACCATGACCGCGCTAGGTGGCGATATAAACTGCCACTCCAAGGTAGGAGAATACACAGCCTTTGTTTTGTCATTTCCTAAATTATCTTGCAGCCAAATTGAACAGCGGGTTGGGAAAACATTAGACGCCAGTAACGAAGCGAAAACACCTTTAGAGGGGAAAACAGTACTAGTGGTCGAAGATAATCAGATGACACGAATGATCGTCTCTATTATATTAGAAAAATATGGGATGTATTGTGTTGAAGCCATCAATGGTCAACAAGCGATCCAATTACTGTCTGGTGTTTACTGCCATTTGATTATTACTGATATACAAATGCCAGTTATGAACGGCATTGAGTTAATCAAAGTAGTACGACAGCAAGAAAAATCAACAGAAGCTGATCGCGTGCCTATTATTATATTGAGTTCTGAGGAAGGTCATTTACTGGATAGTGCAATGCAAGCGGGTGCCGATACTCATATAAGCAAACCGGTTACAGGTGATAAACTAGGGCGCCAATTAAACCGCTTATGGCCAGCATAACACTGGCAGTTATGTAACGCTCTTAAATGCTTCCACGCTAGTGGTGTTTATTGAGCCCGGATTAAAAGAGTCTCGCGTCATGCTGTAAGCCCAGAAAAAAAACAAAAACTGAAGCACTAACCTCACGTAGAGTAGTTCAACAGGTATTTCTGCAAAAGCGTCGGGATTCAACGCCATATAGATATTAGCTGGATAGACTGCTATCAGCAGAGCCAGTAATCCCCAACCGGTAAAGCGCCGCAAAGACGGGATTAAAATACAAACACCACCGATTATTTCAAACAGGCCACTGATATATACCGCTTCATGATGCAACGGAAATGAAGGAGGCATGATAGCTAAGTAGAAATCTGGGTTAACGAAATGATCTACGCCCACATTAATAAAAAAAGCAGAAATGGTAAACAATGATAATTTACGCCACCAACCTTTCGGGAGTTGCAATGATGTACTTAGCGCTTTAATCATTATCTTTATCCAACATAAATATATATTCGATTAGCAAACTTAACTAACAGCAGTCTAAATATAAGGAGTAAAAAGCAGTAGCACACAGTACGATCTAGTCTCGCCATAACGCTGGGCTTTAGTAGCCTGCTCATAATACTCACAACACATCGACAGAACCATATTGGGCGATCAACTTCTCTGCAAGTGCCCTTTGCTCAGCACGCATGTCTACCGCGCTACACAGACCACCATTCCATTGTGCATAGGCTTGCGACTCTGATCGAGCAACATTATTGTAGGTTTCCCAAGCAATATAACAGCGTTCATAATCTGTCAGGACTGGGCTCAACGCCACAATATCTAGGAGTGATTCAACCGATTCTGTCTCTCTGTCCATACGTAACAAATCATTTCTGTCTAAGCGCAAATAGTTTGGCGAGCTAGTGCTAAAAGGTTGCCAGATTACAGTAGTTTCGGTATCTGGTATTCCGCGCTTGGCAAAATTACTCCAAGCAGACATCATACTAGACTGCATTTCATCACGGGCATTTCCCTCTGGGTAGATGTAGCTACTAATCGGCCCATAGGTGAAATTACCGGTTATAAAAGCGATATCGGTACCATGAGCGGCACCAAAAAGTTCAGGAAAATCGACAAAAAATGACCTCTTCTGATGATCCCAGTCGAATTGAAAGGCATACAATTCTTGGTATCCTGCTGATTCCATAGCGGCTAACGCATTATCAGCACCCTTTAATTTCCACGCGTGAGATCGAACGCGCACCCACAAATCATAGACCTGTGGATTTTTCTGCGTAACTTTGGGTGGCAGCAGCTTTGTGAACAGATATTTACTGTCCATAAAGTAACGGTGCAGTGCTAACCAAAGTGAAACTTCGTCTTTGGTCGCTCCCGCAATCACTGGGATATTTTTCGCATAATCCGGATTACTCAACCCACCGATAATGCCCCCAGCGGGAATCACAATATCATCTATTGTCGCTAGGGGGATGCTATCAAAGCGTTGCTCTTTATCATAATAAAGTTTGATGAAATCTCTAGCATTGATAGTCTTCAACAACTGACGTAATTCAGCTGTGCTGTACTGTGACTGCTCTCTCAGCAGAAGATGATCGATGATCTGCCAACTCCCTCGCTCGATCAATGGATTGGCACTATCTTTGTTGTAGGCCTCTTCTACAGTGGTCGCCAGTGTATATCCAGACTGCGATATGGCCTTGTGAAAGAGACCTTCCGCGAGCGGAGATGCCAATAAAGTCAGTACATTATGACCACCGGCAGACTCGCCAAAAATCGTCACATTGTTGGCATCGCCACCAAACTGTGCAATGTTGTTTTTTACCCATTTGAGAGACTGAATAATATCAAGAGTGCCAAAATTACTGGCTTTATCCAAACCATCCTGCGCACCTTGTATCGCCGGATGGGTAAACCATCCCAAAGCTCCGAGTCGATAATTGGTAGTCACTACCACAACATCTTTACTTACTACTAATTTGCTGAAGTCATAATAATCTTTAAGGCCAGAGGTATTACCGCCACCATGAATCCAGAACATCACCGGGTACTGCTTATTCGCAAAATCTGCTGGCGCTTTAATATCTAAGTATAAGCAATCCTCACTGCCAACAATGCCGCTCCCTTCGACGCCAGCAAAGCGACTAGCCTTCTGCACGCAGGCGGTGTCATCTCGTTGAGCTAAAATCTGCTCTGGGGTGGGCAATGGCCGAGGAGCCTTCCAGCGCAAATCACCGACAGGAGGTTTGGCAAAAGGAATATCAAACCATGAGACTATCGCTCCGCCCTCTATAGATTGCCCTTGACTGATCCCAGACGAGGTGCGAATAAGATAATCAGATAATCGTTGAACTACCGGATCTGGGGACTGGATCAGGCTGCAGGAGCTGAGAGCAATGATCACAACGCCTAAACTTAAGAGAATAGTAAACGGTTTCATAAGAAGCCTATTTTATTATTGTCGTCGCACCAATGGTGTACGCTTTATATTTGTTGTGTACGGATACTTCAGTCGACTTGATCACTTAACTTAACAGCAAATTAGCCAAGATTGGTTGTTGTTTTACCCATCAGTCATTATTAATTGGCCCTTGATTAAGCCTCATATCTATATGAAGTGTCCAAGTCTTATCAATCACTGTTAGTCGAAAATTGTAAGCGGGCCAAACGGGCATATAGCTCGCTGGAATTGAGTAGATCCTGATGACTACCCATTGCGACCCTTTCACCGGCGTCCATAACAACGATTTGATCAGCATGCAATATGGTCGCTAAACGGTGGGCAATTATTATTGTTGTCCGACCTTTCATCAGCTTATCTAAGGCTAATTGCACCTTATACTCGCTCTCTGCGTCCAATGCGCTGGTTGCCTCATCAAGCAATAATATACGTGGGTCTTTAAGTAGCGCTCTGGCGATAGCGATACGCTGTCGTTGACCTCCGGAAAGGCCAACCCCCTGTTCACCAAGATCACTTTGGTAGCCATCCGGCAAGCGCTGAATAAACTCATCGGCATGGGCCGCTGTTGCTGCGGCAATCACCTGTTCATCGCTAGCCTCTGGCTTGCCATAGCGAATGTTGTACATAACATCACCGGTAAAAAGGGTTGGCTGCTGCTGCACTACCGCAATCTGTCGGCGTAAATCGCTGGGCTGTAATTGTCGGATATCACAGTGGCCAAAAAGCACTGACCCTTGCTGAGGGTCATAAAAACGCTGAATTAAGTCAAATAAGGTTGACTTACCCGCGCCTGAAGGACCCACCAAGGCAACTATCTGGCCCTGCTCTATAGTGAGCGAAAAATCCCTTAATGCAGGTTGATCAGGACGCGAGGAATAACAAAATGTTAAGTTTTTAAAGGCTAACACTGGCGGCAAATCAGCCGCACGTTCATTAGTGTCCGCGGCTACCAAAATTTTATTGTCGGCTTGTAGTAACTCCATCAGCCGTTCGGTAGCACCAGCAGCACGCTGTAGTTCGCCATAAACTTCTGATAATGAAGCCACACCGGCGGCCATTAATATGGCATAGAAAATAAAGGCACCTAAATCGCCTCCACTCATATTACCGTCAATTACGTCTGAGCCACCGACCCATAACATGATAGAGAGTGCGCCAAATACCAATAAAATAACTACCCCCATCAGTATCGCACGCTGACTGATCCTGCGTTTAGCAACTGCAAATGCCTTCTCAACTTCTTGCGCAAAAGCCTGCTGCTCTTGAGACTCCTGAGTAAAACTCTGAACGGTTTTTATATGTTGTATAACTTCTCCCGCATAAGAGCCGACATCGGCAACAGAATCCTGGCTCTTACGCGACAGCGTGCGTACTTTACGACCAAACACCAACACTGGCATAAGCACTACAGGCACTGCCAATAAAATGATCAGTGACAGTTTTAGATTGGTAATCAGTAACATAATCAAGGCGCCGCTAAAGCTAATTGCGCTGCGTAGCGCAATAGATACTGAGGAGCCAATAATCGACTGCAATAAAGTGGTATCGGAGGTCAGTCGCGACATAATATCGCCACTGCGGTTAGTCTCAAAAAAGGCTGGGTGCAAACCCACGATATGGTTAAATACGGCAGTACGAATATCGGCGCTGACACGCTCGCCTAGCCAAGAAATCAAATAAAAGCGAATATAGGTACCAATGGCCATGAGTACCGAGGCGCCAATAATAAATAAAATAGCCGTATTAAGATGCTGTTGCGACTGCTGTGCGAACCCCTGATCAATTACTAAGCGTAGACCCTGACCTATTGATAGCGTCACAACTGCGGTGCAAATGAGCGCAATCAAAAAGATTGTGATCTGCGTTCGATAAGGCTTCAAAAATTGCAGTAACACCATCAAGATTGGCAGTTTGTTCACTGCGTCGACACTCGGTGTTATGGAGAAATTGGACATTCTTATCCCTCTAGTGCCACATAGACTTCTTGAACATCATCATGCTCATGAATACTTGCAAGGAAGGTCTCAACTTCTTGACGTTGTTCTCCGCTGAGTGATTGTGGGTTTTTCGGTCGATACCCTATTTTGGCCGACTCCACTGCAAAACCGAATGTTGGTAGGGAGCGACAAACCGAATCCAAATCTGTAGTGTCAGTAATAAACAGCGTTAGACCATCATCACCTGCTGGTTCTACATCCTGTGCACCGGCTTCAATCGCAGCCTCATCCTCATCGGCTTCGCTGTCTTCTGCTCGAGCGTCAATAAGGCCGACATGATCAAAATCCCAAGCCACAGAACCTTCAACACCCAGTTGACCGCCACGGAATAAAACACGAATCTCCGATACTGTACGATTGACGTTATCGGTTAAGCACTCAACAATTAACGCCACATTGTGAGGGGCGAAACCCTCATAAGTAAGCTTCTCGTAATCTATCGCACCATCAAGTAAGCCCGCACCTTTTTTAATTGCGCGCTCTAATGTGTCTTTGGGCATTGAGGCTTTTTTCGCTTGCTCGACAGCCAGTCGTAAACGAGAGTTAGTGTCAGGGTCAGCACCATTGCGGGCGGCAACCATGATTTCCTTGGTCATTTTACCAAACACACGACCCTTAAGATTTGCCGCAACTTCTTTATGCTTTACTTTCCACTGAGCGCCCATAACGACCTACCGATTATTGCAAGATAATATTAAGGCGGGGATTATGCCCCGCACAGAGACAGATGCAAGACTGCCGTTAGGTTTTATACGAATGATTTAGGCGTGCGTGCAAAAAGTGTTTCAATTAATGGTATAAAATGGGCAAGAGGCAAGCTTTCATAATCTGGATCAAACGATGGCTGATCCCAATCAGCGCAGAAATCAACACATGCCTGATAGTAAGGATGGTTTTTTAAGCTGTCTCTGGCATTGCGATCCTGATCATAATGATGCATCCAGTAGTAACCTTGAAATAACCCGTGATTAAGTACAATCCAATAATTTTTATCACTGACATAGGGTCGTAACAAAGCGGCCGCGGCTTGCGAGTGATTGGCCGGAGCAATGACATCACCAATATCATGTAGCAAGGCGCAAACGATGGTTTCATCATCCGCCCCATCGCGCTGAGCTCGGGTCGCCGTCTGCAAGCAGTGTTCCAAACGACTTACCTGGTAAGGCGAGGCTCCATCCATCATTGTCAGCCACTCAATAACTCTAGCGGCTTGTCCACATATATTTTCTGCATCATGCTCGAACACCAGATCATAGTCTGCGCGACTGGCATGCTCCATGGCGGTAAAACTGACCTTATCTGACATATTAATGCCCTACTCTCAATTCAAGCTGACGCAACTTATTAACAACATTATCTAATTCAAAATAGGCGTCCTGCAAATGGCGGACTCCCACAGGCTTAAATGGCTCACGGGCATGCAGCACTCGGTGAGCAGCAACCAATAATACCTCACCAGAATTGAGTCTAAAGGTCGCTCTAGCAGGCGAGTCTCTATCCATAATGCTAGAACAAAGGACATGATAAGCTTTATAGAAAGCTTTTATATTAGTCTGTAGTGGGTTCATCATCTGCATTAATTGATTAGAAAACCGTAAACTGATGACATTCCCCTCAGTATCACAACGTATAATTGGCTCCACCGCATAGGTTTCATTGTCTTCATCAAACTCTCTGAAAGGTACTGGAAACTCGCAAAGAATAGCAAAGTGTTGCGGATACTCGCGACGCAATCTTTCCACAATCGCCCAACCGTCAACAATTACTGACTCTCCACCAGGCGTATCATTCTGCAGCATATGCAACGCTTGCACTGAGGGTGGGAAACTGTAACTGGCGAAATCATTATGAGGCGGCAATCCCAGCGAAGTATGGGCGATATTATAGACATGACCCGTCACTGAAACGTTATGAATGCGATCAAATAATAATTCTCGAATCGGGCCTAATACCGGCGCCAAAAGTTCCAGTGACTCTGCTTCAGTCGGAGCCTCAGTCAATATAATGGCGCCTTGTTGCATAAAACGTTCAATGGCTGAAACTGTAGTCGCTTGATAAGTTAAAAATTCCTGCCAACCGAACGACGCAGGAATAAAGTCAACGGGCCAAGACTGATGATACTGCGTTGGCGGCTCGAGCAACTGTAAAATACCCTGCAATGAAAACTCACTCCGATGACCATCTGCCCACACAATTGATAAGCAATCCTGCTTGAGCCGCGCCTCTTGAGGCGCTATATCCGCCATCACCGAACTGACAATAAAGCGCTTTTCTTGCGTTTCTACGACACGACATTCATCGCAACAACAGTTGTCCCGTAGCCATAGGTTTGGCAAATCATACTCATCATTCCGCCCTGCACGAATAACAACTGAGTCTTGCGTTAATTCGCAGCTGGCGGCATAAAGCTCATTAGTCATCAGCAAGCCCTTTTACGGTGGAATAAGCAGCAGATTGTCGGACGTTAGCACAAAACATGATCCACCATAATGCTTGGTGTAGACGGTGGTATTTTTGCGCAAAAAAATGTCGCTTATAGATTAGAACACTGCACGACAGAGGGGCTTATATCAGTCAGAAATCAATCGTTATCTAGCCCAAATCAGGCGCCTTTTGCTATAATACAAATGTTACACACCGCGCCAAATTTACGCTTTGGTTAGCCGAACAATTAGTTAGTAGGATTTATTATGCCCACTCAGTACGTCACCTGTGCACTGTACAAATTCGTTGCACTGCCAAATTATGGCTCTATTCGCCATCCGTTGTTAAAGATAATGACTGACAATCAAGTCTTCGGCACATTGCTTCTGGCTTCGGAGGGTATCAATGGCACAATATCCGGCACCAGAGCCAGCATAGATACTGTGCTTCATTGGTTAGCTCAACAGCCAGGATTGGATAATATCGATACCAAAGAATCCTATGACGATAACATCCCTTTTTATCGCACCAAGGTAAAATTAAAAAAAGAAATTGTCACCATGGGCGTCGAGGGTATCGATCCTAATCAAGTGGTGGGTACCTATGTTAAACCGGCAGATTGGAACGCACTAATCTCGGACCCCGATGTACTGGTGGTCGATACACGCAATAACTACGAAGTAGAAATTGGTACTTTTAAAGATGCGGTAAACCCAAACACCACGAGCTTTCGAGAGTTTCCAGCCTGGGCAACTGAAAATATTGAACCAGATAAAACCAAAAAAATAGCCATGTTTTGTACCGGCGGTATTCGCTGTGAAAAATCTACTGCCTATATGAAAGAGCAAGGCTTCGATGAGGTATATCACCTCGAAGGTGGCATTTTAAAATATCTTGAAGAGGTACCAAAAGAACAAACGCTTTGGCAGGGAGAGTGCTTTGTTTTTGATAATCGTGTCGCTGTTGATCACGATCTGAAACGCGGCTCTTATGATCAATGTCATGCCTGTCGTATGCCGATTACTGAACAGGAAAAAACGCTCGACACCTATCAAGAGGGGTTATCCTGTCATCATTGTTTTGGCACCCTGACAGAAGAACAGAAACAGCGATTTTCACAACGTCAAAAACAGATGGAGCTTGCGAAAGCCAGAGGCGAAGAACATATCGGCAGTGCTGCACAAATAGATACTGAGCGTCGCAGAGCCGAGAAAAAGGCACGAAAAAAACGCGATTCACAGCTTTAGACGATCTATGTCCCCGGTGTTGACTAGGGCTTAATTGCTAGATCGACACTCTGCATATGTTGTGTCATATACCTCACCATCTCTGGTATTACAGCAGTGGGAATGTTGTGACCCATATCTTGCAGTAAGACAAACTCTGCACCATTGATCAGTTCTGCCGTGTGCATACCATGGGCCGGTGGTAGTAAACCATCGTCAGCACCGTGTAATACCAAAGTACTGGCTTTAATAGTAGCAACCTCGGTCGATCGGTCACCTGTTTTAAATATTGCCATTAAGTGCCGCGGCATGGTCTGCGGATAAAATCCGCGGTTGCGAATAGCGGTCTCTCGCTCTGCTTTTGCGTCCCCTTCTGCAAGCTCCCGCAAACGACCCTCAGCCAAATCAGTCGGCGCAGGCAAATGGCGGGCCATAGTAGATGACATAATTGAAATTAAACTACTGGTACGTTGAGGATATCTGGCAGCTATTACTTGCGCTATCATGCCGCCCATAGAAATCCCGACAATATGCGCCTTTGAGTAACCAACACTGTCCATTAATGCGACGGTATCATTGGCCATATCATTTAAATTATACGGTGCATTTACCGGAAGCCTTAGGCTGTGTTTTAACAGCTGTAACCACAATGTTGGCTGCCCCCAGTTATCAAAGCGCGTGGAGCCTCCGGTATCGCGGTTATCAAAAATCAGAACCTCATAGCCGCTGTCTACTAAGCTGCTAATCAAATTATCACCCCAAGCCACATTGGAACCACCGAGCCCCATAATCATCAATACCTTTGGTCGCTCCTCAGCCTGACCCACAATTCGATAGGCTAGCTCAAGATCATCAACCGTCGCAATCTGCAGTGGGTAACTATCGAGATAATCGTACGAAAAATCACCACGAGCGTAACTGGCAACAGCCAACAACAATAGACTAAATAGGGTTATCTTCATCCATACATCCTTTGTAATTCTAATTATATTGACACTTTATATGCCATCTTTTATATTCTCAAATTCAAATATCTAGGGGAACACTCGATGAATAAAACAATATACAAGATCATAGCTGGCGCAATCGCTGCACTTTTACTGCTCTTTGTGAGCCTGCCCACTATTTTACATAGTTTTGGATTGCATCCAAGCTACGAGGGTGAAACCCATCAGCTACCGGGCAAGCGCGCGCTTATTATTACCACAAGTCATGGTGTTCTTAACGCGCCGGGCGAGACCGATGGCAAAGTCACTGGTGTAATGGCCTCTGAAATGACGCATCCATACTACGGTTTCCTAGATGCCGGTATGCAAGTCGATATCGCCAGCATTAAAGGAGGACAGATACCTGTTGATCCAGAAACCTTGTCGCGGGTTATCAAGACGCCAGAGGATGATCGATTTTTAAACGATCCGACAATGCAAGCAAAAGCAACTAATTCATTACTGATCGATGATGTTGATTTCACCCAATACGATGCCATTTTTCTATCTGGTGGATGG
>CBFHVP010000034.1:0-18111 GCA_965659315.1 uncultured Porticoccaceae bacterium
ATTACAGGTGAAACTGATTTCCGATCCCTCATTTTCCTCGCTCTTAACAGTAATATCACCATCCATAGCCTCAACTAATCTTTTGCTGATCGATAGACCTAACCCAGTACCGCCAAAACGACGATTAATAGAAATATCCTCTTGAGCGAACGGGTCAAACAAACTATCAATCTTATCTACAGCAATTCCTTTGCCCGAATCAGCAACCGCAATATGCAGTATTACATTGCTGTCTATAATCGACTGACAGGAGACCCTCACACTAACAAAACCAGTATCGGTAAACTTTACGGCATTACTCACCAGATTACTGACAATCTGTGCTAGCCGCACTGGATCACCACAGAGTTCAGCAGGCACATCCGGCGCAATCTCACAGGACAACTTGAGCCCTTTCTCTTTCGTCAACGGTCGATGAATTACAATTAGATCGTCGAGCCACTTGCCAATATCAAAATTAATACGTTCAAGGGTAAAGCCACTATGATGTGCTTTTGAGAATTCTAAAATATCATCAATCATGGTAAGCAACATGGTCGAGGATCTTTCGATAACTCGCAGGTGTTCATCCCGCTTATCGATATCAGATTCAGTAGATAGCAGCTTTGAAAATCCAATTACGGCGGTTAAAGGCGTCCTCAGTTCATGGCTCATTCGCGCTAAAAACTGATCTTGAGACTCCATGGCCTCTTCTAGTTCAATCAATGTAATCTGTAACTGTGATGTTGCACGGGCAATTTCACTCTGCATCCGCACCTTAGATTGACGCACACTAGTCGCCAGTTGATTAATACCATGTGCCAGTTTACTGAGTTCTTCGGGACCATCTTCGGCAGTGAGTGAATCAAGATCGCCTGCCTCCATTAACTCAACAACCTGTGTTAAACCGTCAAGCGTGCGTGAAATGCTTCGCCCAAGATTCATTGATAGCCAAACAGCGATTAGTAGGGCAAATAAAATAACCACTACCGTCGCAACAATGATATCTCGCTGTTTCTGCGAGAGCTCCTCAGTATCGAGAGCGATAACCACCCAACCAAGCATCTGCACTTCGACTTCGGCGGATTCATCATAATCCTCAAATGAATTAAGCTGTAGCTCTATTGGAGCGTAAAAATACCATTGCTTATCCGCCAATAGAGGCTGGTCCAGATAGAAGCTTCTGGCAATCCCAACCAGATCAGTTGCTATCTGTCCAACGACTACAGTGTTGTTGTCTCTATTGTTGTAAAAAATGACTCCGGAAACAGACGGCACGCTCATTAGTGAATTACCTAGGGCGCTTAAAGCTTCTTTATTGCCTGAATAAAGAGCAAATTCTGAATTAGACGCTGTTTGCTCTGCAGTAATCTTACCCCTAGTATGCAGGCTAGATAATAACTCTGCACGTTGGCTAGAGATCATATACCAGCCTAAAACTGCGCTGAGCAATAACAGCGGCACTAAGCCGGCGACCAGTAATCGGGTATTAATACTGTTGGATCGACGGTTAAATCTCATATCATTCGGCCGCCAATTTTTTGATATAGAAATCCTCAGACTCTATATCGAGATCGAAAAACGCCGCTACAGATTTATTAAATTCAATTGAGAAATAGGCAGGCATATGCGCTCCACTCTCAATATCAGACAATTGCAGGCTGTGTAAAAGTAACTCGGCGGTCTGTCTTCCAACATTGGCAGGTGACGAATAAAGTGCCGCCAGTGCACCACCTTTGAGGTAAGCTTTTGAGTAAGCGATAACTGGCACTCTATGTCTATAGCTGAGCTGAAGTATCCATTTTGCGGTGGCAATATTAATTAACCGAGTATCAGGTACCGGAATGAAAATATCGCTTTGCGAGAGAACCGGCTCAATAACTAAAACTGGATTTTCTTGCGCAGAAAATTTTGCAATATTCGGCGTCATACCAGCGATATTGATCTGTTGAGTGAATGTCTCAATATGCTCGTAGGATGCCGGACCTAACATCAACCCTGCTTTTTCTGCACCTGGCATAAGTAATTTAGCCAACTCAATGCTACGCTGGACAGGCTGATCTAGGCAAACCACCGACACTCCAGCCTCCAGAGCCGCCTGTTTAGAGCCATAATATTTTTCTGCTAAAGAAGAAAACGCACTATCAGTAATCAGTACGGCGAACATTTTTACGCCAGATTGTCGACGCATTAACTCTGCTGTCGCACTGGCGCCAACCGCTATAACAATATCTGTACTGGCTAAATACCGATCAATAGCGTCGCTAGCATCGAAATGAATAGTTTGAGCGACATAGTTGTCTTGGGGCAGGTTATCCTGCACTGCAGCGACCACCTGAGTATAGGGATCCGACCAGCGACTCACCACAAAAGTGATCTGTTTGGACTCACCCAAGGGTTTTGTAAGCGCAATAATCGGCACCATCAACAGCAAAATCAGCAATCGATGTGCCATCAAATAACCCAATTTTATTTTATTCGCTATCAAATCCATGATCAGCCCAATAAATTAGCCTCGAATAATTATTCTTCCCACTATTAAAAAGTTAACCGCAGACCGACTACTCCTCTTGGCCGAAACTGGGAATAAAAATTATCTTCTCGATATTTGCCGCCGATATTTTGTAGGGTGAGAGATAATTCTAGACGACTATTTTTTATCGCCCAGTGTTTTGCGGCTTTTAGATCAACTCGAGTATAGTTTTTGATATTTTCATCCGTATGATGCTCTACCGTGGATTGATGATTGGCCATAAAACTTAAACTGATATTATCCTCAGTGATATAATTCAGTAGTAACGCCCCTATATGCTGCGGGTAATAACCAGCATCTTTTCTAATATCTAACTCTGGGGTAGACTGCCACAAACGTACTCTCGTTATATCCACATAGCTGTAATTAGCATGCAGCAAAAATTTTGCATTGGGTCGGTATTGAAGTTGCCAGTCTAGGCCCTGAATATCTATGTAATCTGCGTTATCACGGACTTTGACTAGTTCATCAAAATCAGCATAGTGCTCTCGGTGCTCAGCTATTAACCCAGACATACTCTCTCTGAACAGGCGAAAATCTAGATTTAGATGTTCATTGAGAAATTTGCCGATATAACCTATTTCAGAGCTAAGTAATCTTTCAGCCTCAATATTTTCAGCAGAAAAAACCTGAGCATCCAGCACCAGATCTTCGTTGTAACGGATAAACGTGGACTGCTGACTCTCAAGCAATGTGGGCGCACGATAACCCTGATTAAAAGCGAACCTTATTGTTTGGTTGTCGGACAATTGATAATTACTAGCTACACGGTACGATTGAATAGAGCTATGGTCATCCTTTTTTTCAGAAATAATGCCAGCATTAAAATTGAGATAATCACTGGGATTCCATTCAATGTTGAGATAGCCACGGTGGGCATCCTCTGTAGCGCTAGAATCTAAGTCAAACAGAGTATTACTGGACACTTTGTCCTGTCTTAACCCAATACCAAAAACGCCGCGCACATTATTCCGTGCAATGAAGGTTTGTCTCAACTCAGCATCCCACCGCTCTGACAGTGCTTTACTTTGAGGCTCAATTAATAATTTATCGGGTAATTGCGACAAAACTCCTAGCAATGGGTCTTCTGAATCGATGTAACCCAGAGCTTGATAAAATGTCAGTGGATCCTGGTCATCAGTGATATCAAAACGATTGTGATACAAAACCAACTCACGCTTACTGCCATTCTGATTGATACGCGACCAGTTTAAATGTTGGTAGCTATAGTCGATTTGCCGGTATTTGGTCTCCCGCTTGCCAATTCCAATATCACTGTCATTAAAGCCGAACTGCAACTCAACACTGTCTCTAGCGTTGGGCGTCCATAAACCTCTGAAATCAAAGCTCAATACATCAGCAGAATCATCCACGGGCACTTGTACAAGATTACCCAGATACTTTCCGGAATAATCATCGAAGCCATCGTTGGAGACATAGCGCAAGGTAGCACGATAATTGAGATCAGCAGCCGAACCGGCATAGGACATTGAGCCATTGCGAATAGCGTCATTACCAATCTGACTGCCGATACTCCAGCCTTTATCGAGAAGAGGCGATTTTGTCACTATATTTATCGATGCAAGGAAAGCATTACTACCATCAGCAGGTGCATTGCCACCTCTAACCACCTCGATGTAGTCAATATCATTTAATTCAACACCCAAGGTTGTCCACTGAACTGAAGAGTAGATCGACTCATAAACAGACCGGCCATCTATCTTTACCTCAAGACGCCGGGGGTAATTGTCGTCAAACGCATGATATGTCACAGCAGGTTGGTTGCCGTTGACAAAATAAGTCCGGAATCCCGGTATCAATCGAAACAGATCGGGCACATCGACTGCGGCTGAAGCCTCGATGGTGCGACGGTCAATAATAGTCACTGCAGCAGGTGTTTTTTCTACTGTTTGCTGCATATGAGTCACACTGGATACCAAATGTAACTCACCAAAAACATCATCTTCAGTAATCAGTGGCTCTACAGCAAGAGATAACTCATTAATGCATAGAAGAAACCCAATGGCCACGATTCTTATTCTTATCATAATTCAATTCCGGTATTTTTTATTTGTTATCTGGAGCTTCTGTGAGGCCGAGTTTCTGTCCCAAAATGCCCGCCTGAGTGCGATTATTTAAACCTAACGCTCGCAACATAGCGCTAACATGCACCTTGACCGTATTTTCAGAAAGATCCAACTCGCGAGCAATTTGTTTATTTGAATGTCCCTGAGTAATCAATCGCAAAATATCCATCTGCCGATGAGTAATAAGCCCCGAAATAATCTCGATATCCGCGCCTGAATCCACTTCATCAATAACACGCGCCACCTCTGGCATAGACTCAACTAATGACTGCGGGACATAGCGCTCACCGGCTAATGCTTTCGAAATAGCCTCAAACAAAGCCTGCTTGGGTGCCGATTTAGTCACAAATCCAGCGACGCCAAAATCAAGGCACTTGCGGATATGAGCGAGATTTTCCGACGCGGATAATACAATCAATGGGAGTTTGGGGTATTTCTCACACAGCATCTCGATAAAGTTAAACCCGCCTGCTCCGCCAGGCATAAACAAATCCACAATGGCTAAATCTATTGTATTTTGCTCAAGAATGCTCAATGCCGTATCACCATGATCGGTAGTGGTCACATCAATATTGTCAAACTCTTCAAGCAGTGTGGCTTTTAGGCCAACACAAACAAAGGCATGATCATCAACAATAAGAATGTTCATAAATTAACCCCTTCAGTTCACTTCCGATGTGCACTAGGTGTGCATAATTGGTGCCAGCCATCCAAATTTGGTAGCAAGCAATTTTCCTTGTAATCGTTTAAAAACCGATAATGCACAAGAGAGCGAGCCGAGCAATCATAACAAAACTACGGCAATTTAGCTCTAAATCAGTTCGAAAGACTATAAACAGCCATCCAAAACCCTGACATTGTGTCAGTCCTAGGAATAATTCACAGACGGAGACTATCACCTGTCATAACTAAATGGCCGCACTGTGATAAAACATACAAACCCATCTCACACAAAAAAGGCGATCCATTGGATCGCCTTTTCATATCAAGTCAGGGGTACTACATTAACTAACCCAACTTCTCTTTAATACGTGCAGATCGACCTGAACGTTCACGCAGGTAGTACAGCTTGGCGCGACGAACAGCACCGCGACGCTTTACTTCAATACTATCAACCAATGGGCTGTAGGTCTGGAAAGTCCGCTCTACACCAATACCATTGGAGATTTTACGCACCGTAAATGCTGAATTCAGTTGCCGGTTACGCTTAGCGATAACAACACCTTCAAAGGCCTGTAGACGCTCGCGCGTGCCTTCTTTTACTTTAACTTGTACCACGACTGTATCACCTGGACTGAAGTCGGGGATTTCCTTACTCATCTGCTCTTTTTCAAGTGCAGCAATAATCGACGTTTTGTTACTCATTTCATGCTCCTCAATTTTCATTGGTTGGTGGCAAGCCACCTGATTTAGAGCTCTGTACAGAGAGGATGATCATTATCCCTTGTCATCATCTGCCAGCGCGTCACTCATTTCCTTGAGTAAGGCTTGCTGCTCGTTGTCGAGTGGCAAGCGGTCCAACAATTCTGGTCTTCGCTGTTGAGTTCGCACTAATGACTGCTGCAAACGCCAACGTCTAATATTTTCATGATTTCCAGACAACAGTACCTCTGGAACAACTCGGCCTTGGTAGTCTTCCGGCCGTGTGTAGTGTGGGCAATCCAACAACCCATCAGCAAACGAATCCTGCTGAGCTGACTCAGTATGACCCAATGCGCCCGGCAATTGTCGAATCATCGCATCAACTAAAACCATTGCCGGCAATTCGCCACCACTGAGAACATAGTCACCAATCGACCACTCCTCATCAACTTCAGCCTCTATTAACCGCTCATCAATACCTTCGTAGCGGCCGGCAATCAAAATTACTGACTGCCGCTGAGCGAAACCGCTCACTGCAGGTTGGTCCAACACTTTACCCTGAGGTGACAGATAGACCACCAAAGCGCTGTCATCCACCCATTGCCTTGCTGCGGCAATCGCCCTGCGCAAGGGCTCAATCATCATCACCATACCCGGACCGCCCCCGTAGGGTCGATCATCAACTGTTTGGTGACGATCTTCTGTATAGTCCCGCGGGTTAAAGTTAGCTACTTCCACTAACCCCTGATTTACCGCTCGGCCGCTGATACCATAATCGGTTAACGCAGCAAACATTTCAGGGAACAGACTGATCAATGCAATTTTCATTCATCGTCCCTCACAACCCCAACGTGCCGGCCTAAAATCCGGGATCCCACATCACTTCAATAGTCTGGTTCTGCAAATCAACATTGCTTACAAACTGCGGCACATAGGGGATCAATCGCTCTTCGAGATCAATACTCTGTTTATCTCCCACAACCACTAATACGTCATTAGCACCTGTTTCTAGTAGCGACTTCACATTACCGAGATGGAATTGTCGCCCCTCAAAGTGGCTGACTACTGCCATGCCTTCAAGTTGATGCCAATAAAAATCGCCTTCGACGAGTCCCGGCAGTTCCGTTTTGGCCACCAAAATATCTTGCTGACACCAGCTACGCGCTATATCTCGGTCATCTATCCCTTTGATATGCACAATCAGGCCATCACCGTGGCGCTTCCAGTCATCAACAATCAATTGTTGACGACCCTGCGCTGTCTCTACCCACCAAGGCTGGTAGTCAAATATCGCTTCTTTTTTGTCTGTGAACGAGAACAGCTTAACCCATCCCCGCACACCAAATACTGCTGTAATCCGCCCTACTACAACTGTGTCCAAAAAATGACCTCCGGGCTGCAGTGTCTATTAAGCGGCTACTTTGGCAGCCTCTTTCAGCAACGCAGATACGCGATCACTTACCTGTGCGCCCTGACCCTGCCAATAGGCGGCACGCTCAAGATCTACGCGCAAGCGCTCTTCAGCACCGCGGGCCACTGGGTTAAAAAAGCCAATTCGCTCAATATAGCGAGCATCGCGTGCCTTACGCGAATCGGAAACTGTGATGTGGTAAAAGGGGCGTTTTTTCGCGCCACCACGAGCCAATCTAATTGTTACCATTTACTAAAATCCTGTATTCAAGGGCATAATTGCCGGCTTGATGCTAGTTAACTGTTGTATCAGTCTTCACTTTGTTGAGCATCACGCAGACGCGCGACCCCCACGAAAGGCGCGGTATATTACGTTAAAAGGGATAGAAAGGAAACTACTTTTACAGCTATTTACCCAGCTTTTGATCGGACAAAATCGGTGATAAATACACTGTCAGCGAGCTTTACAGCTTGGGAAACCCGCCTGGCGGCAATCCTCCGCCCGGTGGCATCATCCCGCCCATGCCACGCATCATGTTTTGCATACCCTTGCCCTTCATTTTTTTCATCATTTTGCCCATTTGCTTGTGCTGCTTTAGCAAACGGTTTAGGTCTTGGATAGTAGTTCCTGAGCCATTGGTAATACGTCTTTTCCGCGAGCCATTGAGAATATCTGGATTAGCACGCTCTTTGGGGGTCATAGAATCAATAATGCACTCCATACGACTAAATTGACTGGTAACGTCATTTTGCTGAGCCATTTGCGCCATATTGCCCATACCGGGTAATTTATCCATCAACCCAGCCATACCACCCATATTTTTCATCTGTTGCAACTGTTCACGCAAATCTTCAAGATCAAAACCTTTGCCCTTAATGACTTTTTTCGCCAAACGCTCGGCTTTTTGTTTATCAACTTTGCGTTCAACCTCCTCGATCAGACTGAGCACATCACCCATGCCCAAAATGCGCGAGGCAATGCGTTCAGGATGAAAAGGCTCCAACGCCTCAGTTTTTTCACCGACGCCAAGAAACTTAATTGGCTTTCCAGTGACATGTCGCACCGACAGTGCCGCACCACCGCGGGCATCACCATCAACTTTAGTTAGAATAACACCTGTTAACGGCAGGGCTTGGTTAAATGCTTTAGCGGTATTCACCGCATCTTGACCAATCATGGCATCGATCACAAACAAGGTCTCTACAGGTTTTGCTACACTGTGAACCTGTCTGATTTCATCCATCATCTCATCATCGATCGCCAATCGACCTGCCGTATCAACAATAAGTACATCAGCAAATTGCTTTTTGGCCGCCATCAGCGCATTACTAACAATATCCACCGGCTTTTGGCTCGACTCACTCGGGAAAAACTCGGCGCTGACCTCAGCTGCCAGCGTCTTTAATTGCTGGATCGCTGCGGGACGGTACACATCCGCTGACACCACCATCACTTTTTTCTTTTCCCGCTCTTTTAAATACTTCGCTAACTTGGCCGCGGAGGTGGTTTTACCCGCACCTTGCAGCCCCGCCATTAGAATCACTGCCGGAGGCTGAGCCGCCAGATTGAGGGACTCATTCTTTTCCCCCATTACGTTTTCCAGCTCAGCTTGAACAATCTTTAGGAACTGTTGGCCGGGGTTTAGGCTACTACTGACCTCAGTACCTACAGCGCGGCCTTTGACCTGCTCAACAAACTCCTTAACCACTGGTAGCGCCACATCCGCCTCAAGCAAGGCCATCCGCACCTCACGCAGCGTCTCCTGAATATTCTTCTCACTAAGGCTGGCTTTTCCTGATATCTTTTTCAGGCTGTAGGAGAGGCGATCGGTCAAACTTTCAAACATAGCCATGTAAATAACGTCCAGTGGTTTATTTTCAGCCGCCATTATAGCAATAATTTTGGCTAGCTCTTCACCCCGTGTACTGAATATGCCACACTCTGCTGACAGCAGAGGTGAATAAGATAAAATGATAGGGTCAGCACTGGGTTACACAGCAATCGCTGTCTACTTAGCAGGGTGGATTTACCATCAGGTGCAAGTGCGCCAAGACCCTCAGTTTAACAGCTGGGTGTTGCAGCTTTTGGCGGCCACAGCTATTGGGCTTCATGGTATCGCCGCGGCCAATCTACTCTTTGTCGCCGGAGGTCTTGACCTCAGCTTGTTAAAGATTCTTGCACTATTAGCTCTGGTAATTAATAGCGTTGTCTGTATCAGTGGGGTAAAAAAGCCTCTTCATAGCCTGTATTTATTCTTATTCCCCATCTCCATACTTAGCCTACTTGCCGCATTGTTAAGTGAAAGCAGTGAACCTGTGTTGTTTACATCCATTGATATTCAGGCTCATGTCTTGATCTCCGTTCTTGCCTACAGTCTGCTTGCTGTGGCTGCCCTACAGGCTCTTTTAGTGGGCTATCAAGATTGGCAACTCAAACATAAACATCAAAATCAGCTGATGCGAGCTCTACCAGCACTACAGACCATGGAAGTGCTTTTATTTGAACTGATATGGGCCGGACAAATTCTATTGACCCTGTCATTACTGAGTGGTTTTTTATTCTATGATGACTTTTTTGCGCAAAAACTGGTGCATAAAGTGGTCTTTAGCACGCTGGCTTGGGCTGTCTATAGCATCCTGCTCTGGGGGCGGCATTTCCGTGGTTGGAGAGGCATTAAAGCTATCCGCTGGACATGGGCTGGCTTTAGTGCCATTTTACTAGGCTTTATCGGCAGTAAATTTGTCTTAGAATTTGTCTTATCTTAGGTAAAAGCTGGTTGCCAAAAGGGTTAATTTAATTCAACATGTCGGGCCTTAACTTCAGAGGTCCACAATTCTTGGACGGCTCCCATCCCTTAATGCTGTGGTCAGCATTATTTGTTCTGCTAATAATTTCAGCATTCTTCTCTGGCTCAGAAACCGGCATGATGTCGCTCAACCGCTATCGCCTGCGCCATCAGCGCAAAAAAAGCTCAGGAGCACGTAGAGCAGCAAAGCTGTTGGCAATGCCTGATCGCTTGATTGGTCTGATTCTGATCGGTAATAATGCAGTTAATATTCTCGCCGCAATCATCGCCAACATGCTTGCCATTATCTATGTTGGGGAGGCCGCCGCACCTTGGGTAGCAACCGCGTCATTGACCGTCGCAGTATTGGTATTTTCTGAAGTAACGCCAAAAACCATTGCCGCGCAGAACCCTGAGTGGTTTGCCTTCAAAGCTAGCCATATCCTAAAACCATTGCTACAAATTCTGTCGCCATTGGTGTGGTTGGTCAATAAACTCACCAACGCGTTAATTTCCGTGCTTGGCTTCGATCCAAACAAAGATCGCGATGATGGTCTGGATACGGAAGAACTTAAATCTCTTGTCGATATTTCTGCTCATAAGATCTCTGACAGCCACCAAGGTATGCTCAAGGGAATCCTCGATCTAGAAACGGTCACCGTGGAAGATATTATGATTCCGCGCAATGAAATAAGGGGGCTTAACCTGGAGGACAGTATCGAGGATTTAATGGATACCATAGTCTCTTCAGAATACAGTCGACAACCGCTATTCGACGGTGATATTAATAATATTGTGGGTATTTTCCACGCGCGCAAGGCTAATCATCTACTACGCTCAAAAAAGGTCACCCACGGTGCAATTAAGCGCTTTGCAGAAACGCCTTACTTTATCCCAGAGAGCACCACATTAACCAATCAGTTACTCAACTTTAAAAAGACCCGCAAGAAATTTGCGGTGGTGGTTGATGAGTATGGAGAAGTTCAGGGACTTATTACGCTTGAGGATATTCTCGAGGAAATTGTCGGAGATTTCACCACCAACACAGCCGATGATATTGAAGAAATCGTCGCCAGAGATAATGGTGTGTATATCATCAATGGCGCAGCAACAATAAGAGAAATCAATAAGGCAACGGGCTGGGAACTTCCGACGGATGGACCCAAAACCCTTAATGGCCTTGCTCTCGAGCAGCTTGAGAGTATTCCGGATGGCAATGTCAGCTTTTCTCTAGACGGCTACAGGTTCGAAACTGAGCAGATTAATGAGACCATGATTAAGCAATTTGCTGTGATCTGCACGCAACCAAAAATAATGACAGAAGAACCGACGGAATAGCTTAATAAAAAGGATTGACCTTGAGGTTTCGCTCACCACAGAGTAACAGAACATTGAGCCGTTGCTCGTTATTGAGGTAACTCCAATCGCGAATCTCATCGGCAGTTCGGTAGCAACCGATACAGATATCCTCTTCATTGAGTTTGCAGATTGATGTGCAAGGAGAGGAGACAGAAATATCAGACATCAACGCTCTACCTCAACCAAATCAGTCATCATTTTCTGCCCTTTTTGCACGTAATGTGCCGCAGACCCCAACAATAATTGCTTTGCCTGTTCATCGTTCTCACGGACAACTTTTCCGGGGGAGCCTACAACTAGCGAGCCATCTGGAATCACCGCACCGGCCTTAACTAATGCATTAGCTCCAATAATACAGTCAGCCCCGACTCTGGCTCCGTCCAGAATTACCGCATTGATACCCACCAAAGTGCGATCGCCGACTTCTCGACAATGAATCATTGCATTGTGACCAACCGTGACATCATCACCAATAACCAATGGCTGACCGGGATCGCAATGCAGCACAGCGCCATCTTGAATATTACTGCGCTCACCCACTTCGATTAAATCGCAATCACCGCGAATTACCGCATTAAACCAAACACTGGCACCCTGCTTTAGCACTACTTTACCCATAATATCAGCACTATCGGCAACAAATACCGATTTATGTATCTGTGGTCTATCATCTCCAATTCGGTATATCATCGCTATCCTCGTTGCCGTAGTTCGTCTATTTCTTTTTCAGAGGGGTACGTCAACTCAATACCCGCCTCTAGACTGTGATTTACCATATCCACTAAAACCTTCAAAGTGAAGCCCCACACCTTATACCCGTTATACGCAAGATAAGGAAACTTGAGCGCTTCCCCTTTATTGCTAATTTCAAAATACTGGTAATGATCAATATTCAGTAACTGACTGACAGGCAAATCAAATATCGCACCAATCTCATTGGGATCAGCCACCAATTGCAATGGCCCCTCAACAAGACCAACAAATGGTGTCACCATGAGATTACGTCGTTTCGGTGAAGCCATAGGCAATGTCGCTATTGCACGAACTAACTGAGGGTCAAGACCGACCTCCTCCTTTGCCTCCCGAAGCGCAGTATCCAATAAATGATTATCTATGGGATCCCACATACCACCGGGAAATGCCACTTCCCCAGCATGATTATTGAGATGATTTGCTCGCTGAGTTAATACAATCTGCGGATCAGCGGCATCACCGTGCAATACCACCAACACGGCGGCAGAAGCACCAGTCTTACTAGAGCTGGGCTGCAGCTTGGTTAGAGGAAATTTATTTAACTGTTTTGTAATAGTTTCGAGCATTTGTGCATTATACTCACGTCTGTTAATTTTCTAGGTTTTTCATGAATTTCTGTTCGCACTGCGGCAATGCAGTAATTAAAAAAATACCTCAGGGGGACAACCGCGAACGCTATGTTTGTAGCAACTGCGGAATGATCCACTACCAAAATCCCAAAGTTATCGCTGGCGTGTTACCCGTTTTCGGTGAGCAGATTCTGCTATGTAAGCGCTCTATCGAGCCGCGTCATGGCTTCTGGACGTTGCCTGCCGGTTTTCTAGAGAATGGTGAGTCTTCTCTTGAAGGCGCCTTGCGCGAGTGCGTCGAGGAAGCTAATGCCACCGTAATAAACCCTGAATTATATGCGGTATTTGATATTCCTCAGATCAATCAGGTCTATATCTTTTACCGCGCGGAACTTGAGACACCAACATTTGGTCCCAGTTCTGAATCATCAGAAGTCGCTTTATTTAATGAAGAGGACATCCCTTGGGCTGAGCTGGCATTTCCCGTGGTTGAACTTGCGCTAGATCATTTTTTAAAGGATAGGGTAAGCCAACAATTCACGGTCAAACACGAGCGAATTGAACGACCCTGGCGTAGCCTCCGATCTGGTAGCTAAACTCCAATGTTTATTATCCAGCGGTAGTTTCATCTGCATGATAGCGAGCAGACCCTTATTTCAAGTGTCTTCATTATTATTTGAATCAATATGAACCCTGCGCCACTAGCCGCAGGGTTCATATTGATTGCGACTGCTATTTACAACGCGTCAGCATTCTCCGCGAGATACTCAGCAACACCCGCAGTGGTATCTTTCATGCCTTTGTCACCGCGATTCCAACCCGCTGGGCAGACTTCGCCGTGCTCTTCATGAAAGCTCAGAGCATCGACCATACGTAACATTTCATCAACATTTCTACCCAACGGCAGATCATTGACCACTTGATGACGAACCATTCCCTGCTCATCGATTAAAAATGAGCCACGGAACGCCACACCGTCAACTGGGTGCTCAACATCATACGCCTGACAGATCTCATGCTTAACATCAGCAACCAAGGTATAACGCACTGAACCAATACCACCGTCGTTAACCGCAGTATTACGCCATGCGTTATGTGAGAATTGAGAATCAATCGAAACACCTATCACCTCAACGCCACGGCTTTGAAATTCTTCGAAGCGATGATCAAATGCAATAAGCTCTGAAGGGCAGACAAAGGTGAAATCTAAGGGATAGAAAAAGACCACTGCCTTCTTGCCCTTGATTGCTTCGCTTAAGGTAAAACTATCTACGATTTCGCCGCTTCCGGTTACTGCTGCTGCGGTAAAGTCAGGTGCTGACCGTCCAACTAAAACACCCATAAAGTGCTCCTATAATGGTAAAAGATTAATTAAATGAAATAACACTGAAGTATAAGAATCGCACATTCTCTGGGATTGAGCCAATTAATAAACGCTATTGTCCCAATAGAACAGTCTTGACGAGAGGAGAAATTTTAAGAGCGCAGAGACTACTGCGCTCAAATGAATATCGACTAATTGTTAATGTCTATGCTTCATCCGCGGCTTCACCCACGGCCTCATCGATTAATGGCTTGAGCTCACCTTTATCATGCATATCGGTGACGATATCGCAGCCACCAATCAATTCACCATTGACCCATAACTGCGGGAACGTGGGCCAATTACCAAAGGCCGGCAAATTGGCTCTGATTTCAGGGTTCGACAAGATATCAACATAGGCAAAACGCTGACCGCATCCCATCAACGCCTGAACTGTTCGAGACGAGAAACCACATTGAGGCTGATTAGGCGACCCTTTCATATAGAGTAGCACTGAGTTGTTTTCCACTTGTTCGCGAATGGTTTCCATAATATCCATGTTTGGGGGCCTCAAAGTCTTAAAAATAATGATGCAGCGATTTTACCCGTTTTGATACGCACCTTACAGGGCTAAAGATTAATTTCTCACCATTACAAGCCAACTGATTAAAATATATTAATTGAATACAAATGAGAATTATTTGCATTTAGATACGACTATAGTCGCGCCCAGTTAATTGACACTCAACTTTAAACTTAACTCACTCGGAGAAATACTATGAACAAAAAGCTTCTTGCCTTACTTCTAGGCTTGAATGTAAGTGTTGCTGGACAGGCTGAAACCCCAAGCCTTGAGTTAATGTGGCAATTAATACAAGACCAACAAAATGAAATTGCTCAGCTTAAAGGTCAACTTGAAGAAACTGATGTTAAAACTGAGGCTACAATTTCCGCCTTAGAACAGTTCTCTGCCAGACCTGTCGCCTCAAGTAAAACCACGTTTGGCGGCTATGGTGAAGTGCATTACAACAATCTTGCAAACGACGATTCATCAAAGACTAAAGATGCCGTCGACTTTCACCGCTTTTAAAAATCAGTGGTGGAATTATTTTCCTCAGCGACATATCAAATAATTTCATATTTGATCCCGATAGCTTAATGGTAACCGCCATTGACAACATTCCAGCTAATAGCCTGTCAATCACAACTGAGGCCTTACCTGATCTGCAATCTGGTAACTTAATCAGTACCGGCAATGGTGCCAGCATTTCTCTGGAAACGCCTATCTTGGATTTACACAGTGGGCGATTTTTTGGCAATGCTGGTGTGCTGTTTGTTGATATTGTCGGCCTATTAATGTGCATTTTGGCTATTACTGGCCTCTGGGCATGGGTCAGGCTCCGCAGATGATAACCGCCCAGAAAAACTCTTTTTTACTCTGGGTAGTTACCTGCTTAAATCAAATTTGAGTATTGAAAAAAATCCCCTATCACCTCCAAAACATTTACTAACAATAAATATTTCTGTTTGGAGTCTATTCTTTAAAGCAGTCAATCGTTTTGGTATGGCACACCTTAACTACTTCCCTGCACAAAGGATTATCACTATGACTGAATTTATTATTATGTTTCGCGAAAGTATGGAAGCCACATTGATCGTTGGAATAATCTATACCCTGTTACACCAACAAGGCCTCAATCGAGAACTTAAACAGCTTTGGCTTGGCGTAGGATGTGCGATTTGTGCCAGCATATTGGTCGCACTTGTGTTAGTGCGCATTAAAGCCTCGATCGGTAATACTTCCATTGAGGCTCTTTTTGAAGCCACCTCAATGTTTATAACTGCTGCCCTTATCTGGTATGTTATCTTCTGGCTGTCAAAACAACTTGGGCAGACGGCTAAACTGGCTGCAGATGTAAATATAACGACTACTGGTGGTGGCTGGGGAGTGTTTCTAATCGTCTTTTTCGCTATTTTACGCGAGGGGTTTGAAACCGTTATTTTCCTTAATGGTAGCTTTTCCATGACGGAATCGTTTTCTTATCTAGGCTTTTTCTCTGGATTGCTTATCGCAATCTTTATTGGTTATGCTGTGGTGGTGCAAGGCAAAAAATCTAATCTGCGCTCATATTTCAAAGCCACTAGTCTTCTGTTAGTTATTTTTGCTACGGGTATGATGACTTGCAGCACCCATGAAGTAGAGGAGTTTCTCGTTAAAGGGGATCATCTTCAATTGGTAGGTCTCGAATCAAAAGGCGACATTCCACGTCCCTATAGTATTCTAGAGCCAGTGGAAAGGTTGCAACCAACGGATAGTCTTGCCCTTTACAGCTATAACCTTAACGGTAAAGAGCGTTACACCCATTTGCTACATGATAAGGGACATATTGGGGTTTTCTTAAAAGGCTTTTTTGGCTACAACAGTAACCCTAATTGGATAGAGTTATTTGTATGGCTCTTTTCCCTCTGGTTCGGTTTGCGTATGTGGCTGCGTTTTTACTTTGCCACCTAATTTAGCGCTGGATTTACTGTACCGCTTAGATTTTATAGTGAATTGAAAAAAAACCATAGTATTCTTATAATCTATGGTGTGAAGGGCAGCAACGCTGCCCTTTTTTAATTGCTTATCAGCCAGAGAACTGCACATGATGACTAATTCTATAATGAATACCTATGGCACCAAGATCGCCACCTTGGTTGAGGGCAGAGGCTCTTGGTTATGGGATGATAGAAGCAACAAGTATCTCGATGCGTTGTCAGGTATTGCCGTCTGTGGGTTGGGACATTCACATCCAAATATTGCTGCTGCAGTAACAGCTCAAGCCAATACATTAACGCATTGCTCTAACTTTTTTGATATTCCTAACCAACAAAATCTCGCTGATAAGCTGCGTGATATTTCTGGCATGACTAATGTTTTCTTCGGCAACTCAGGTGCTGAAGCTAATGAAGCGGCAATCAAGATGGCACGTTTGCACGGTCACAAAAAAGGCATAAAACTGCCCACCATTGTTGTTATGGATAATGCATTCCATGGTCGCACTCTAGCTACATTAACCGCCTCTGGTAGTCGTAAAATTCAGGCAGGATTTGAGCCACTAGTGCGTGGCTTTGTCCGAGGACCATATAACGATATACAAGCACTAGAAACTATCGGTGATAATAACGCTGATATCTGTGCCATTTTGGTTGAACCTATTCAGGGAGAGGGCGGCATTCAAATGGCAGATGCCGACTATCTGCAAAAGCTACGAAAGCTGTGCGACCAACGCGGTTGGCTACTAATGCTCGATGAGGTGCAGACTGGCAATGGCCGAACCGGAAAATATTTCTGCTATCAGCACAGTGATATTCTGCCTGATGTCGTTACCACGTCTAAAGGTCTTGGTAATGGCGTTCCCATCGGTGCCTGTCTCGCGTCCGGCGATGCAGCACAACTCATGCAACCAGGCAATCATGGATCAACCTTTGGCGGCAATCCGTTGTCCTGCGCCGCTGGGCTAGCGGTAGTAAATACGATTATTGACGATGGGTTAGAACAACGTGCTACGGCTCTTGGTGATCGAATTATGAGCGGTTTGAGGACAGCGCTCGCTAATGTTGATCATGTTAAAGAAGTACGTGGTATGGGCTGTATGATCGGGATTGAACTAGACAAGCCCTGTAAGTCATTATTTGCCGCAGCGATGGATCAAGGGCTTATTATCAATATCACAGCAGATTCAGTTGTCAGACTACTGCCACCATTAATCATGACTGACGACGAAGCCGATCAACTGGTGGATATTCTTGCGCCATTGATTCGTGATTTCAAACAGGACTAAAACTATGGCTATTAGACACTTTCTCACTCTGCGCGATCTGAGTACTGATGAGCTTAATCAGGTTATCGATCTGGCGATTGCAATGAAAGCCGCCAAATATGAAAATCGTCAACAGCCCATCTTTGCTGGCAAAGTGCTGGGTATGA
>CBFHVP010000035.1:0-17992 GCA_965659315.1 uncultured Porticoccaceae bacterium
ATACCCACAATACCGCCTTTCGTCGCCGAGTAAGCTACCTGCCCCATCTGGCCCTCAAAGGCAGCAATTGACGCCGTATGAATAATCACTCCTTTCTCCGATTTCTCATCGGGCGCATTGAGAGCCATTGCAGCTGCAGCACAACGGGATATATTAAAAGTGCCGATCAAATTAACCTCAATGACCTTGCGATAATGATCAAGGTTGTGAGGCTGACCCTCACGATCAATGGTTTTAGCGGCGATACCAATACCCGCACAATTAACGCATATGTCCACAGCACCAAGATCTGACCTGATGCTATTAAATGCTGCCTCAACCTCCGGCCCATTGGCCACATCGAGGGCGATAAAGCGCGCATGATCGGCACCTAGTTCGGCCACGGCAGTTGCGCCAGCCTCAGCATTCATATCAATAATGACCACGGTGGCGCCACCGTCAACTAGCTGTTGTGCAGCAGCACGTCCTAAACCCGACGCCCCCCCAGTTACCACGGCGATTTTATTTACTAAATCCACGTCTCAACCCTCTTTTTTTATTGTTTCTTGAACCAGCACAAAAGGCGGAATCACTACGGCCCAAAGTATAGACGCTTGGTTATACCATTCTAGGGCTTGTTGATCCGACACCTGAACTACATCACCACTGGCTAACCATGTTTGTATCTGCTCGGTATGATCTCGGTGCAAAGCAATGGCGACTTTAATAAGATCGGCCTGAGGCGACAGGGCCAGCACATTGCCAGAGGCATAATGCTTTTGCAGTTCATGCCAGCCTATTTTGGCGGTCTCTGCATTAAGGCGAGCAATAAGCTGTTGTTCATCACTGGCAACGGATTGCATAGTAATACCCTAAATCAACCGTCCCAAAAGCAGAAATTGCGCAGCAATTTTAACCCTGCATCGGCACTTTTTTCCGGATGGAATTGCACTGCAAAAAGGTTGTTGTGACTCAATGCCGCGGCAAAATCGCCGGCGTAATGGCAACTCCCGGAAATATTCGGATTATCCTGTGCATCGACAAAATAACTGTGCACAAAGTAAAAGCGACTGTCCTGCTCAATACCTTGCCATAATGGGTGATCGATGGTCTGATGCACATTATTCCAACCCATATGTGGCACTTTAAGCTTTATACCCTGAACATCGACCAAACTATCACCAAAGAACTTTACCTGACCCGGCAATAAGCCCAAGCAATCAACACCGCCATTTTCCTCACTGTGCTGCATCAGCGCCTGCATACCAACACAGATAGCCAGTACCGGCTTGGTTTTCATCGCTGTGCTAACGACATCGCCAACATTGAGGCGCTTAATCTCGCCCATACAGTCACGAATGGCTCCAACCCCCGGAAATACCACACGATCTGCATCCTCGACCAATGCTGGATCAGCGGTGATTGATACCTTAGCACCAGGGCACACATGCTCCAGTGCTTTGGCGACGGAGTGGAGGTTACCCATGCCGTAATCAATGATGGCGATATGACTGCGAAAATCACTCATAAACTAAGCTTCAGAGATCAAACAATTGAGAAAAAGGGTACGCTTACAAGGTACCCTTAGTTGACGGCATTACACCAGCCATACGCTCATCAGCAGTGGCTGCCATACGCAGCGCGCGACCGAAAGCTTTGAAGATAGTCTCGACTTGGTGGTGAGCATTAGCACCGCGCAGATTATCGATATGCAAACTGACCAATGCATGGTTAACAAAGCCTTGGAAAAATTCGCGGACAAGATCGACATCAAAGTCGCCAACATGACTACGCACAAAATCCGCCTTCATAATAAGTCCGGGACGACCGGAGAAATCCATTACCACACGAGATAATGCCTCATCTAAAGGGACGTAAGCGTGGCCGTAGCGGGCCAGACCTTTTTTATCACCAATAGCCTCAGCAATCGCCATACCCAAAGTAATACCAATATCTTCCACTGTGTGGTGATCATCAATCTCGGTGTCACCACTGGCCTGAATATCCAAATCTACCAACCCATGCCGAGCAATTTGATCGAGCATATGGTTGAGGAATGGCACCGGCGTCTGCAGGTTAGCCTGCCCTGTTCCATCGAGATTAACGCTAATAGTAATCTGAGATTCGAGAGTATTGCGGGTAACTGTGGCTGTACGATCTGCCATGGGATCTCCATGCTGTCTATTTTCAGGCGGCATTATACTGCAATTTAAATGTTGCTACAGTACAAAAAACCTATAGAATGCTGAGTCAGTTTTTCACACCTAGGTTTTCTGGGTATTCGCGTAATGGTAAAGCAGCTTCACTCAGTTTTTGCTCTCCTACTCTGCCTGACTCTCGGTTTCGGGCCAGTGGTTGCGTCTGATCATGACCATGGTGATCATGAGGAAAGTAGCTGTTCAGTCACTGTCTTTCAGCATTGCTCGGCAGCGGTTACAACTGACATTTTTCGAATCAATGTAATCACAGCTTCAACTCCGATCATTGTCCATAGTAAAGAAGCCGTTATCAGCCGCGTCAGAGCCTGTCAACTTGCCCGCGCGCCCCCTTTTCACCTCTAAATATTGTGAAGTCTCCCATTGGGACGAATTTGTGCCGTTAACTCGGCGCGACTAATATTTTTTTAGAGGAACAAGTTATGCATAAGCTTAATACGGTTAAGTTGCCGCTGGCAGCTTGGCTTGTCAGTTTATCCTGTGGTGCTGTTACACAGGAAATGGAAGAAGTTATTATCACATCGTCATTGATTGATGCCTCATCAGATGCACTGTCAAATCCACTGCATGTAATCAGTGGTCAGTCCATTGCCAGCGATGCCAGCCAAAGCATTGGTGCCAGCCTCGATGGATTAGTGGGTATCTCCTCAAGTGATTATGGTGCCGCCGTTGGCCAACCCATTATTAGAGGTATGTCCGGATCCAGAGTAAAGGTTCTCAATAATGGCATGGTAGTCAGAGATGTGTCAGGGTTAGGACCAGATCATATCAATGATGTTGATTTACATAATATCCAGCAAATCGAAATCGTCAGAGGCCCGTCATCTCTGCTATACAGCAATGGCACCATCGGTGGAATAATTAATGTCGTTGATAATACCATTGCCAAAACAGACTTTGAAAAACCAGCCTTCACACTGGGTTTGGAAGCTCAAACGGTGAATGATGGTGATAGCCATGACTTCTCCTACCAAAATAATCTTGGCGGTTTCAATATCAGTCTTGCCTACAAGGATTCTCAATTTGAGAACTATGAGATCCCAGATGGTGCCGTTATTCATGAAGAAGATCATGATGATGACCACGGTGACGATCATGATGATGACCATGGTGACGATCATGATGATGACCATGGTGACGATCATGGTGAAGAGCTAGGTTATTTACCGAATTCTGATACTGGCTCAACCTCGCAAAGATTTGGTATCTCCAAGACCGGAGACTGGGGATATTTTGGGCTCTCTTTCAGTGACACGGAAAGTGTCTATGGTATTCCTTATCATGGAGATGGCCATGGTCATCATGAGGATCATGTAGATGATGATGACCATGCAGATGAAGCGGACCATGAAGACCATGCCGGTGAAGACGACCATGGTGACCATGAGGGTGAAAGAATCTTCGCCAAAACTGACTCTAGCGTTATCAATCTAGAGGGCTCTTATGTTGTAGGTAATGATTGGTTAACAAAAATCGATTACTATTTCAGAGACTCAGATTATTCATTGACTGAACAACATGCTGAAGAAGAGGGTCATGAAGAGGGCGAGGAGTACGGAGACGGCCATCATGAGGAAGGACCAACAACTTTTTCAAATGATGCCAGAGAATATGGTGCAATCCTTGATTTAAGTAATGATTCTCTGTCACAAAAAGTGGCAATAAAATTTGTCGATGAGGATGTTTCTGTTATCGGTGATGAAGCCTTTATCAACCCAACACAAAGTGAAGAGTTTACGTTTGGCTACTACCTGAGCAAGGAATTTGAGTCATTTCACTTCGACTTTGGTATTCGACATGATCAAATGTCCAGAAATGGCTCTATTAGTCATCACGAAGACGAAGATGATCATGGTCACGATGGCGATGGCGATGACCATGAGGATGGGCATGACGATGATCACGCGGACGAACATGGCGATGACCACGATGATGACCATGAAGCGGAGCTAGAGTATTTTGATCGGGATATTAACAATACCAGTTATGCCCTGACTCTTAGCAAAGATATCAATGATTCATTTAAAGTGAGTTTAGGTCTTGCCACTGTTGAAAGAGCACCATCGGCGGTAGAACTATTGATGAATGGAGCGCATTTGGCAACCGGTAGATTTGAAGTTGGTAATTTCAATCTTAAATCTGAAAAATCCAATAATACCGATTTGACATTCAACTATAGCAATGACGGCTTGTTTGCTACGCTAACCTTCTTCCAAAATGATGTGGATAACTACATCTATCTTATGGATGAGTCTGAAGAGGAGCATGAAGAGCATGGTGATGAAGAGCATCATGAAGGTCTAATTCTTGCTAATTATCTCCAACAGGACGCGGAATTTGACGGGTATGAGATCGAAATAGGTAAGACCTTTGATCTTGCTCGCGGATCTCTGACGCTATCATTTGCACGCGACGCCATTTCAGGAAAGTTTTCCGATGGCAGCTACGTTCCACGCATCACGCCAGAACGAGATCTGTATAAGGTGTCCTATATAGAAGATGAACTCAAAGTTACGCTATCTCTCAAGGATGTATCCGCTCAAAATGATACAGCTATCAATGAAACAGTTACCGATGGGTTCCAAATGTTAAATCTGAATTTATCGAAAACTGTTGAGTTTAGTTCAGGGAATAAGTTTACTCTCTCAGTATTTGGTAAAAACTTACTGGATGAAGTAGCTAGAAATCACAGTTCATTTGTTAAGAATGAAGTACCATTGGCCGGTAGAAACTTGGGTATACGAGCGAGCTACTCGTTCTAGAAACTCTCGTTTTTACCAGTGTTTAAGGGTTGTACGCTTTGCTGTAATATAATGTGCAACGAGCAACCCTTAAACCGTTGGTAATTGTGAAAAATTTATTTAAATGGGTGGCCACTGGCTTAATCGCCGTGGTCACTTTATTTTCCGCCGCAATAATCTATATCTCATTTGCTGTTGATATCAACAGCTTCAGGCCGGATATTGAGTCCGCCGCCCGTCAACAGGGGTGGGAACTCAGTCTTGATGGCGAGCTGGCGTGGACGTTTATACCCCAACCGGGTATCGGTATTTCTCAGGTTCGATTTTCCGATGGGCATGCCGCTTCCGGCACCTTAGAGGCCCTAACCCTCTCTGTAGCTTGGACCGATCTGCTGTCGATCACTGGCGACCCAAGCCAAATAAAATCAGGTTCAGTGCAAATCGGCGGTGGCCAAATTCGCTATCAGGCGCAAAATAGCCTGCCAGTGCAATTGGATAATGTTGATCTGCGTATCCGCAAGTTTTCACTAGATGGGTCAACCTTTCCTCTGACGGCATCCGCGCAAGCGTTTGGCGGACAGCAGTTTGCCATTGAAACTGATATAGCCGTTCGAGCAACAGATGGCCATATTCACCGTATCGGTTTCTCGGATCTAAGCATTGCCATCAATAATATTGAGATAGTCGGTAATATTGAGGCGAGCAATCAGCTGAATTTTATTCAAGGCACCCTGCAAACCCGTCGTTTTAATCTTGCGCAGCAGTTACAAGACATTGCCACATTACTACCGATACTTAGCCTACCTGAGTTTGCCAACCCCACAGCGCTAAGTGAGTTAAGTATTGACAGTCGCTTTACCATTGACCGACAGGCGATTTCCGATATTAGCAATAGCCTTGTGTTAGATGGACAACGCATTGATGTGCATCTGCAGATAGATCAGCAGCGCAATAAGCTGACCACAGAGGTCAGTGGTGACAGTCTTAATATCGCAAACTATATGCCTACAGCAAATAATCGGACTAATAACCAAGCCAACAATGCCGCCTTATTTGCGCCTCTAGCGATTCCTTTTGCTCTTTGGCAGGGACAGAGCCAAGTAGAAATCACTTTTGATAAAATACTGTTCGAGGATTTTGCCTTGAATAATTTTTATAGCAATATTTTTGGCAATCAGCGTGTACTGCGCATCACCTCTTTAAATGCAGACCTTTTTGACGGTCAAGTCAACGCTATTGGCAAACTGGATATGCGCCTAGCCAACCCGAGCATCAGCATACAGCCATCTATTAATGATATTGAACTAGCACAGGCGCTACCGGCATTAGCTGACAATACCGAACTTAGTGGCAAGATGGATTTAGAGCTTAATCTTCAAGGTAGCGGCAACAGTATCGAGGGTATTTTACAATCCCTCAGTGGTATGGGCCAAATAAGCATTGCCTCACCTCAGTATAAATCGATCAATATCGAACAGCTCTTTTGTAATGCCGCCGCCCTATTTGGCAGCAGTAGTGCCAACCAACAATGGTCTGCGGGTACCCAACTTGACGATTTCAACAGTAAATTTCAGTTTAATGATGGCAACTTAATCATCACCGACTTCAGTACTGCAACTGGCAATCTGGAGATTGATGGCCGTGGCACCATTGGCTTACTCACCCAGAGATATACTCTGCAGACCAATGCCGAACTCAATGGGGCATCTACTAGCAGCAATGGCTGTGCTGTCAATCAGCGTCTACAGAATCGTCAGATACCTTTTACCTGTAAAGGGCATTTTGATCAAAGTGCGCCATCCTGCAAACCACATGAGCGTGCAGTAAAGGCGTTACTGAGGAACTCTGCACTTGAACAGCTCGGCTCCAAGTTACTGCAAAAAGATGATACAGAGCAGCAGGCAGATCCATTAAAGTCGCTGTTCAATGATTTTCTCCAGCGCAAACTTAACTAATGCAGCGTTCAGAGTTTCAGCGCGCGGTATTGCGCTGGTTTGATCAGCATGGCCGCACTAATCTGCCTTGGCAACAAAAGATCAGCCCCTACAGAGTGTGGGTTTCGGAAATTATGCTGCAACAAACTCAGGTAACCACGGTGATTCCTTATTTTGAGCGCTTTATGGACAGCTTCCCCACTGTGCAAACGCTAGCTGCTGCACCATTAGACGAGGTACTGCACCATTGGACTGGGCTAGGCTACTATGCCCGCGCCCGCAATATGCATAGAGCAGCACAGATTGTGTGTGAGCAATATAAGGGTAATTTCCCCAGCACAATCGATCAGCTGTGTGACCTGCCGGGCATAGGTCGCTCCACCGCCGGCGCCATCAGCGCTATTGCATTTAAAATACCGGCGACCATTCTCGACGGTAATGTCAAACGGGTACTGGCCAGGTTTTCAGCCATTGCCGGTTGGCCTGGGAAAGCGGATGTAGTACAGCAACTATGGCAAGTAGCCGAGAACTTTACACCGCAAGAGCGTATCGCTGATTACACCCAAGCAATGATGGATCTGGGTGCGACAATTTGTACCAGAGCATCGCCAAACTGTCATCAATGTCCGCTGATAGGGAGCTGTATTGCTTATGAACAGGGTAAGCAGAGTGCCTATCCAGGCAAAAAGCCAAAGAAAAAATTGCCGGTAAGAAATAGCTACTTTTTATTGCTCCACAATCAACAAGGGGAAATCCTACTGCAACAAAATCCTCCTGCCGGCCTCTGGGGTGGACTTTGGGTGCTGCCGCAAGTTGAGTCTCAAGCTGATATCGTCGATACCTGTGCATCCCTTGGACTGAGTGTGATTAATCAACAAGTTAATGCCGTACAGCGGCATACCTTCAGCCATTTTCATCTCGATTACCAACCCATTGTGATTGCTGTTAAAGATTGCGCCAAGGCGGTATCAGCCTGTGACAATCAGCTCTGGTATAACCCGCAAAATCCTCTATCATTAGGCATGCCAGCGCCAGTGCTGGCCCTACTCCACCCACAATAACTTCAGAGGTAACCGATGGCGCGCACTGTATTTTGCCGCAAACTTAAGCAGGAATTGCCGGGGCTAGATATGCCGCCCTTTCCCGGCCCTAAAGGTGAAGAAATATTTAACAATGTTTCGAAACAGGCTTGGTCTGAATGGATGGCGCACCAGACCACCTTAATCAATGAAATGCGCCTAAATATGATGGATCTTACCGCCCGAACCTATCTCGCTGAGCAACGTGAAAAGTTCTTTGATGGCGAACAAGTCGATCAAGCTGAAGGATACGTGCCGCCTGAGGAATAACCCTTGACGAACCGTACTTCAGACGCTTTAATACGCGCCTCTCGCGAGATGCCTCAAAACAGTTTGCGACGCCCGGTTAGCTCAGTTGGTAGAGCAGTGGATTGAAAATCCTCGTGTCCCTGGTTCGATTCCGGGACCGGGCACCATAAATAAAAAAGCCTGTGCCTCTGCTCAACTAGAGCCACAGGCTTTTTTATTGCGTCTTCATTGCGTCAGCACACCAACAATTTCTCTTCGCTGGTTAGCTAACTGCCGAACAAAAACTAGCCATCAGGATTGCTCTTGCGCGGCAGAGTTATCATCGATCGCCCCGCCCAGCATAATACCTATCCAACGCGTATCTGCTTGATTTTCCAAGGCGATCTTAATCATGATGGTAAGAGGAATAGACAGCAGCATACCCACTGGCCCCAATACCCAGCCCCACAGTACCAAGGAGACGAATACCACTAGTGGCGACAGGTTGAGACCCTTGCCCATCCATCGGGGCTCGATCATATTGCCCATCACCAGATTAACCACCACAAAGCCGGCCAAGGTCAGACCGGCGCTAACTACCCCCAGCTGCACCAATGCCAATAGAACCGCTGGAATGGCCGCTATAAAGGAGCCTACAGTGGGCACGAAATTTAGCATAAAGGCCAGTAGGCCCCAGAGCACCGCATAGTCGACACCAAGAATACTCAACCAAATAAAGATCAACAAACCAGTGGCGAGGCTAATCGCGGCTTTGATACCCAAATAACTGTGCACATTATCCGAGAACTTATGCAGCCATTCTTGCGATGTTGCCGTTCCACGGGCCAGCCGTAACTTTTCACCAAAGCCGATATTTTCGGCGAGAATAAACACTACGGTCAGTAATATCATCACCGCATTGGTCATCACATTACCAAAGGAGGCGAGCGTACTTCCCACCAATTTCATTACCGCGCCCGGATCAAAACTACTCTGCCATTGCTGAGCATCAATTTCGATACCCCGCAGACTCAGCCATTGCTGCACCGCGGTGCTCATGGCCGATAATTTTGCTGAATAGACAGGAATATCTTGACGAAAATTCTCCATCGAGGAGCCAATCAGCGCGGCTAGCAATAAACCGACCAGCAAGACAAGCACAACAACCAATAAAATAGCCAATCCAGCCGGCACCTGATGATTTTTAAGCCATGTAAGAAGTGGTGAAACTATCATGGCAATAAAAACCGCCAGTAAAAAAGGCACCAGTAATGGACCCGCCATTTTTAGCCCTGAAACCACTATCACAAAGGCAGCGCTGACCACCAAAAATCTCGCTATGGATGAGGATTTATCGATCACGCTTTGCTCCCTTTTTTATTTTGGCGGCTTACCATCTATAGCTTACCATCTAAGGTCAGTTTGCTCTCAACTTGGTTGAGTAATTGAGTTAATTGCGCTCGCCCAGTAGCCGAAAAGAATACCAGACCATTCCGCTCTATCATTGCACTATCCGCTAACATAGCACATTGCACACGAATATCATCGAGTTCAGTATCTTGGGTAATCGGCATCGCTATAAACACATCCCAGTCGGCAGTGGTGGCCGTTTCATTGAGCACAGACTCTAACAGCACTTTGATATTAATGGCCTCAACCCGATAAACGGGCACACCTAGATAGCGAAAAACCCACAATGCTATCAGGATAAGAGCAAAACTCAGTACTACTGTGACGACAAAATCCATCATGGGAAGAACAAAAGCTTGATTGATAGCACCAAGGTTACCCCAGTAATCACTGGCTGAACAACTGTCGACCCTCGATTTATCACTAAATTAGAGCCCAATCGAGCGCCAACAGCTTGTGCAGCTGACATGGCAATGGCCAACGGCCAGAGAACAAAACCGCCAAAGGCAAAGATAATCGCCGAACTACCATTAACCGCCAATATCATTAGTTTGGTTTCCGCCGTCGCTTTGACCAAGCTATGGCCCAATAACCAGATAAATAGAAACGGTAGAATAGAACCCATACCAGGGCCAAAAAAACCACCATAAAAACCCATAGCTAGTGCTGCGGTGCAGGCAAACCAGCGCCGGCTGATCCTTTGTTGGTGATAACTGGTGTCAATTTTCGGCGAGATTAAAAAAACTATTGCAATGGCGAGCAGCAGAAAAGGAATCAAACGAGCCAGCACAGCGCTATCAAGATGCTGTACCGACCATGTGCCGGCAATAGAACCTGCTATGGCTAGGGCGACTGAGAGCCTAAGAGGTTTAATATCGAGATGACCACGACGGAAGAAATTCCACGTAGAGGATAATGTGCCCAGTGAACTCTGTACCTTATTGGTCGCTAACGCATTTAGCGGTGGTAGCCCGGCCCATAACAGAGCCGGCAGTGTCAGCATACCACCAGCGCCGGCTATCGATGAGATAAAACCAGCAAAAAAAGCTGTTCCAATCAGCAGTATCTGAGTGCTAGTAACGATCTCCATAAAAGTAAGTATGCACTAACACTGTTAGAATTGGTCTGGGTACTTACCTTTAAATTGGCGGTAGTAATCAATAATATTGGCGATATCCGCCTGATGGTCGCCGGTCGGTTCAAACGCATCACTCAGCACAATACGCTTATTGGGGAAATCCAGTGCCCCCAATTGGATTTTACAGTTATTTTTCTCCGCGATACGCAGGAAGCCAGTTTTCCATTTTGTTGATTTTTTTCGTGTACCCTCTGGTGCCACCACAATAACCACGCCATTATCCTTCTCAACCGCAGCATCGACGTAGCCCATCACCGACTCAGGTTTCTCACGATTAACCGGAATGCCACCCAACCAACGCATAAACCAGCCCACACCAAACATAAAAATACTGTGTTTGCCCAGCCAACGCACTCGAGCATTAATCCCCAACACCGCGCAAATACCCATCACAAAATCCCAATTTGAGGTGTGCGGCGCCGCTGTTATCAAAACCCTTTCGGAGTCGAGAATCTTACCCTCCAATTGCCAACCCATTGCGCGGTAGGCGGTGCGCCCAAACCAACGGGTTAACACACTGCGGTTGGTGCGTAAATGCTCTGGGCACTGTTCCTCGGACACAGGAAGAATTTTTTTACTCATAGCGACCCCCCTACGGATCCATACTTATGATTTTCGTTTAATCTAATGCACTCTTAATCTAGTGCTCTCTGGTTGCTCGAAAAGCAATATCAGGATAGCGCTCTTCGGCTAAGGATAGATTGACTCTGGTCGGGGCCAGGTAGGTCAAACAACCACCCCCATCCAGTGCTAAATTATCTTGCGCTTTATGCCTAAAGGCCTCCAATATCTTGCTGTCGTCGCACTCAGTCCAGCGCGCTGTATGCACGGCAATGGGTTCATAGATAGCCTCGACACCATATTCTTCGCGCAGGCGGTAAGCCACAACATCAAACTGTAACTGACCGACAGCGCCGACAATAATATCGTTATTGCGAAAGGGGAAGAATACCTGGGTACTACCCTCTTCCGACAACTGGCGAATACCATTTTGCAGTTGCTTGGTCTTAAGAGGGTCCTTTAGGCGAATACGCTTAAATAACTCCGGGGCAAAATGAGGAATACCACTAAACTTGATGATCTCACCCTCGGTGAAAGTATCGCCAATCTGAATCGAGCCATGATTATGCAAACCAATAATATCTCCGGCCACCGCTTCCTCTACCGAAATTCGCTCCCCAGCCTTAAAGCTAAAGGCATCTGAAACACGCATATCTTTCCCTGTGCGTACATGTTTCATCTTCATACCCTTGCGGTACTTGCCAGAGCAAACCCGCAAAAAGGCGATGCGATCACGGTGCTTGGGATCCATATTGGCCTGTATCTTAAACACAAAACCACTAAATTTACTCTCGCTGGCTACCACTTCCCGCTCAACCGTTTGACGCGGCTGGGGTGCCGGTGCCCAACGCACAAAATCGTCAAGCATTTCGCGAATACCAAAATTACCCAGTGCCGTACCAAAAAATACCGGCGCTAATCGACCGGCAAGGAATTCATCCATTTCAAACAGATGCGTCGCGCCTTTAACTAATTCCAATTCCTCAAGAACATCATCAGCATAATCACCTAAGGCCTCGCGAGCCTCGGCAGAATCGAGACCCTTAACCTGAATATCATCGGTCAAGGTATGGCCTTTGCCCTGAGTGTAGACATGGATGGTATCGGTATAGAAGTTATATACGCCGCGGAACTCACGGCCCATACCGATAGGCCAATTAATAGGTGCCGCTTTAATTTTCAAGACATCTTCAATTTCGTCAAGCAAGTCAATGGGATCACGAATATCGCGATCCATCTTATTAACGAAGGTTAATATTGGAGTATCACGCAAACGACACACATCCATCAGCTTAATGGTGCGGTCTTCGACACCCTTGGCGCCATCGATAACCATTAATGAGGAATCGACTGCCGTAAGTGTGCGATAGGTATCCTCGGAAAAATCCTCGTGGCCCGGTGTATCAAGTAAGTTGACCATACAATCATGGTAGGGAAACTGCATAACCGAAGAGGTTACCGAGATACCTCGCTCTTTTTCCATCGCCATCCAATCAGAGGTAGCGTGACGATCACTTTTGCGCCCCTTCACAGTGCCGGCGACCTGAATCAAATTACCCAGTAACAGTAATTTTTCGGTGATGGTAGTCTTGCCTGCATCTGGGTGCGAGATGATAGCGAAGGTGCGACGATCGGAAGCGGATTGACTCATTGATTACCCTGTTTACCCGTACTGTATAGACGAAAGTCGCGCATTATAGCGTTACAGTGGTTAGCGGTCAGCATTTAACGGGGCCAGTAATCTTACTACTGCGATGGCTCGTATACCGAAGCATCAACGAGTAACCCAGTAGCATTATTATTTGGCCTCGGACGCCTTATGTCGTATGGTTTCGAGATTCCAACACTAGCAGCAGGCAATTTAGGAGCAACAATATGCAGTATCAGGGCCAGACCGAATACGAGCACCAAGGACCCTCACCGCGTCGCGGTGTTATTCTTTGTAATCTGGGTACCCCTGATGCACCGCAAACACCCGAGTTGCGGCGCTACCTAAAAGAATTTTTAAGTGATCCGCGTGTGGTCGAAGTACCGCGCCTAATCTGGTGGCTGATTCTCAATGGCATTATTTTGCGTATTCGCCCAAGACGCTCAGCCAAGCTGTATCGCTCGGTATGGTCTGAGGGAGGCTCGCCGCTAATGGTGCACAGCCAAGCACAGGTGGCGGGTGTTAAAAAAATAATTGCTAAAAAATACGGTGATGAGGTGCCGGTGGTACTGGGTATGCGCTATGGCAACCCGTCAATGCAATCGGCAATAGAAAAGCTTACCGCGATGAATGTACGTAATATCACTGTGCTACCACTCTACCCCCAGTACTCCGGCGCCACTACAGGATCAACTTTCGATGCATTGGCTAAAACAATGACCCGAATGCGTTGGGTGCCAGAACTACATTTTGTCGGTAGTTACCATCAGTCTGACGGTTATATTGATGCTCTTTGCAAAAGCATTAATAAACATATTAAAGCCCATGGTCAGCCAGATAAGTTACTTTTTTCTTATCATGGCACCCCTGAACGCTATCTTAAAAAGGGCGACCCTTACCATTGCTTCTGTCATCAGACCACAAGACTGGTAAGAGAGCGCTTAGGTTGGCAAGAAGACCAGATTATGACCACCTTTCAATCGCGTTTTGGGCGCGAACCTTGGTTGCAGCCCTATACTGACAAAACCCTGGAGGCACTGCCTAAAGAGGGCATCAAACACATCGCAGTGATCTGCCCTGGTTTTGCTTCAGATTGTCTGGAAACGATCGAAGAGATTAATATGGAAGGTCGAGACAGTTTTATCGAGGCCGGCGGCGACCAGTTTCACTATATCCCCTGCCTGAACGACGACCCAGCTCATATCAAAGCACTGGCTAAGATTGTCGACCAGCAGCTTAAACGTTAGTAATCTGGCTTAGCCATTGCTCTAACACCACCGCGCAGGCACCCTCGGCTCTTGCTATTGCAAGATGGTCGGCTCTGGTTGCTCCATCATTAAGAATAATGATTGGTTTATCTTGTTGTTGCGCCCACAAACAAAAGCGATAGCCAGAATAGACCGCAAGGGAGGAACCCAACACTAATAATCCTTCGGATTGGCCCAGCTGCTGCTCGGCAAATGTGACCTTGTCTTTGCTCACAGAATCACCGTAAAACACGGCATCCGGCTTCAAAATACCACCGCAGTGCTGACAATCAGGGACCTGTAGCTGAGTAAAATCAAGATAGTCAATATCCGCATCACCATCTGGGGCTATGGTGCCAGTCAGTTTGCTGTATTGAGGATTATGTTGCTCCAGCCAGACCTGCAATGGCGATCTAGGAAATTTTAATCCACAACTCATACAGGAGACTGTATCGACACGGCCATGCAGATCTATCACCCGCTGGCTACCGGCACGCTGATGCAAACCATCGACATTCTGTGTTACCAAGTATTGCACAGAGCCACGCTTTTCCAACGCCACTAGCGCTCTATGAGCTCGATTGGGCTGAGCCTCCACCATATGCCGCCAACCAACCATATTACGCGCCCAAAATCGCTGCCGCGCATGATGATCAGCCATAAATGCCTGATGAGTAACCGGTGGTAAGCGCTGCCAGGCCCCTTTTTTATCTCTGTAGGTCGGCACCCCAGACTCAGCACTGACGCCTGCTCCCGTGAGTATTAACCAGCGTTGATGCGAGGTAAGCAGTGGAATAATAGCTTGCACATTGAGTCCTTTAACGACTTCTATCTGGGGTATACGTAGATTTAACAAAATTTGTCCGAATTTTTGTCCTAACTTTTATCTGAACTGCGGCAAAAATAGGCAATATGCCAACGCTACCCTTATAATGGCGGCTTTAATTTATATCGATTGTAGCCGAATCATCACTATGGATATTAAAGCTTATATGCAGTCTGTTGGTCGTGCCGCTCGCGAATCTTCTCGAGTACTGGCGCGCAGTGGTTCTGTGGTCAAAAATAATGCGCTTTTGGCAATTGCCGATAGTCTGGACAATAGCAGACCGGACTTACTAGCCGCCAATGCCATTGATATGGAGAATGGGCGCATTAATGGCCTCGACGCGGCCCTGCTCGATCGTCTAGAACTCAATGATGAGCGTATTAGCGCGATGATTGAAGGACTGCGACAGGTTGCTGCATTAAAAGATCCTATCGGTGAAATAACCGATATGGGCTATCGCCCCAGCGGTATCCAGTTGGGTCAAATGCGTGTACCTTTAGGAGTCATCGGGATTATTTATGAATCTCGCCCCAACGTGACTATTGATGCAGCCAGCCTATGCCTGAAATCAGGTAACGCAACCATTTTACGTGGTGGCAGTGAAGCTATTCAGTCTAATCAAGCGATTGCGACTTGCATTAGTAGCGGCCTAAACTCTGTTGGGCTACCCGACACTGCGGTTCAGGTAATCAATACCACTGATCGCGCCGCAGTAGGCGAATTAATTATTATGTCGACTTTTGTCGATGTTATTGTGCCCCGCGGAGGTAAAGGTTTGATTGAGCGGATTAGTGCGGAAGCGCGCGTCCCCGTTATTAAACATCTCGATGGCAATTGCCATGTCTATATTGACGACTTTGCCGATGTTAAAAAGGCCATTGCTATTGCTGATAATGCCAAGACACATCGCTATGGCGTCTGTAACGCCATGGAATCGCTTTTAATTGCCGAGTCGGTGGCGGCTGAAGTACTTCCCGAATTGGCTGAAATCTATAAAGCGAAGGAAGTTGAGTTGCGCGGTTGTGATAAATCTCGAGCCATTGTTGATTCTATTATTGAAGCCTCAGAACAGGATTGGAGCGAAGAATATCTAGCTCCGGTGTTATCGATTAAAATCGTCTCTGGGATAGACGAAGCTATTGATCATATTAATCGTTATAGTTCACAGCACACCGAATCCATTGTTACTGAGGATTTTAACCGTGGTCGTCGCTTTATAGCGCAGGTTGATTCTAGTTCGGTGATGATCAACGCCTCTACCCGTTTTGCCGATGGCTTTGAATATGGCCTTGGTGCTGAGATTGGTATCTCTACCGACAAAATTCATGCTCGAGGACCTGTCGGGCTCGAAGGACTGACCAGCCAAAAATGGGTGGTGTTTGGCGATGGGCAAATCCGACAATAATATGGCGGTTGCACTTTTTGGTGGCACATTCAATCCAATTCATAATGGCCATTTAAGGATTGCCACAGAACTGGCTGAATTACTTCAAGTTGACCATATAAGAATGCTACCCTGCGCTTTTCCGCCTCATCGCAGTAATCCTCAGGTGACTGCAGAGCAGCGACTTGCTATGTTGCAAGTTGCAATTGCTAATCAGCCGCGCCTGATAGCGGACGATAGCGAATTACAGAGAGCCGCTCCTAGCTACAGTATTGATACTCTGCAGTCTGTGCGCGAGCAATTAGCGCCACAGCAACCGTTATTTTTCTGTATCGGCATGGATGCACTAGGCAACATTAACACCTGGCAGCGCTGGCAAGAGCTATTGCATTACTGTCATATTCTGGTGTCATCCAGACCCTGTGCCGAGGAGCATAAGTCGGGGCCAGTGGCAGACTGGATTGCACAATATCGCTGTGACGATATAGAGTCGCTACAACAGAAACCTGCTGGCAATATCTATTTTTGTGATTTAACCATGCTGGATATTTCATCAACCACTATTCGCAATAAAATCGCCCGTGGCGATAGCATTAACTTTTTGACCCCTGATACAGTGGTCGAATATATTCAACAGCATCAATTATATGAGTAATTACCAGTTATGACGCAAGACCTGAGAGATATTGTAATTAACGCCCTTGAAGAAATTAAGGCCACTGATATCGTCGCCATCGATGTGCGCGAACTAACCGGCATGATGGACCATATGATTGTTGCCAGCGGTAACTCCAATCGCCAAGTAAAATCACTGGCTAACACCGTGGTTGTGGACGCCAAAAAGGCGGGGTACAACCTGATTGGGGTCGAGGGCGATGATACCGCTGAATGGATACTGGTAGATTTTGGTGATGTTATTGTCCATATTATGCTACCAGCCACGCGTGAGTTTTATGATATCGAGCGATTATGGACGATGCGACCAGATGATTTCCTCGATAATGGCGACCAAGAGGATATTGTTTTGGGCGCCCCAGAGACTGAACAATAGCAGATAATAATGAAACTGAAACTGGTAGCTGTTGGTACGAAGATGCCCGATTGGGTAAAAGCGGGCTGCAACGAATACAGTAAGAGAATGCCAGCAGAACTGCGAATTGAATCAGTGGACATACCGCTGGGGTCAAGAGGCAAAAATCAACCCAAGGCAAAAGCCATTGAAACGGAGAGTCAAGGGTTGCTAAGAGCCATAAGTAATAATGACTTTGTTGTTGCTCTTGACGTATTAGGTCAATCGATGAGCACTGAAAAGCTAGCTAAACAGCTAGATAACTGGCAGATGAACGGTCAGAATGTGTGTTTAATGGTCGGTGGGCCCGATGGCCTTTCCAGTCAATGTTTAGCACGAGCCAATCTGCGCTGGTCATTGTCGGACCTCACTTTGCCGCACCCTTTAGTGCGCATAGTGCTTATGGAACAGCTGTATAGGGCATGGACGATTAATAATAATCACCCTTATCATCGCAGTTAGATGATTGGATTTACGACATGATACATGATGCCGCTTTTTCAGACCCCGCACGAGAGCGCAGAGTTTTTTC
>CBFHVP010000036.1:0-17902 GCA_965659315.1 uncultured Porticoccaceae bacterium
GATGATGGAATCAATGATTAGTGCGCCCACTCCTACTCGCGCCGAAGTATTTGATGTGGCTAATGCTGTACTTGATGGCACAGATGCGGTGATGCTGTCGGCGGAAACCGCTGTGGGTAAATACCCCGTAGAAACGGTTAAGGCTATGGCTCGAGTGATTGAGGGGGCAGAAAAACACCCTCTAGCCCAGCGCTCTAAACACAGAATGCATCAAACATTTCAACGTATCGACGAGTCTCTGGCACTGTCAGCCATGTACGTGGCGAATCACCTTCAAGGCGTTAAGGCGGTGATCTGTATGACTGAAACCGGCTTTACACCATTGCTGATGTCCAGAATTACCTCTTCCCTGCCCATCTATGCCATGGCGCAAAAACTGGGCACTTGCGAAATTACCGCTTTGTATAAAGGCGTGGTTCCAGTGCCATTTGACACCTCTGATCTGGATCCATCAGAGGTCAACCACTGTGCTGTAGAGAAATTACGTGAATATGGCGCCGTGACCCATGGCGATCTGGTACTGATCACCAAAGGTGACTTCGTCAATGTACATGGTGGTACCAATACATTAAAAATTGTTCGAGTGGGCGACGTCATTCGCTAACTTGAAAAACCGTCTCTTCCCAGGCCATGGATGGCCGACTTAGAACCTATAGAAACGCTTATATAAAAACGTTTATTTTGCCCAATAAATCTTAAGTGGCGCGATCTGCTGATTTAAAATAGCGCGAATGGGCAATTCGGCAATATCATCACCCTCATGAGCAGCCTGCAGAACCGCTTGCTTACCAGCACCGCTAATATGGATAACAACCTGCTGAGCATCAAGCAGTCGCGGTAAGGTCATGCTAATACGCTGATGGGGTGCTACTGGCGGCGTTACCGCAATAGCGGTTCGACCGGAGTGCATATCCAACCCCAGTGCCAACCTCTCTGCGTCGGGAAATAATGACGCCGTATGGCCGTCGTCACCCATACCCAAAATAACCACCGTAAATCGTCCAATCGTTGCCAGCGACTGCTCCAAATCTGCCTCACCATCGACGGCATCGGTAGCTGCATTTTTGGCGGCAACAAAATTCGCCTGCACAGCGTTGTTGATAAGCAAGTTCTCACGTACTAGTTTTTCATTGCTATCCTGATGCTGATTATCAACCCAGCGCTCATCAGCAAGCGTAATGGTGACCGCGCTCCAATCCAAATCCTGTTGTGACAATAGATGGAAAAAGCCCATTGGAGTGCGGCCACCAGAGACGACCAGTGACGCTGAGCCGCTAGCATTAATGTCCGCTGCCAACATGGCAGTTGTCTGTTCCGCTAACGCAATATCCAATGCGGAGGTATTTTCAAACTCGAGCATTTCCACGTTTATTCCTCATGCCAACTACGGTTATCACTTTCAATCAAAATCTCAGATTTTGATGGCCCCCAAGATCCTGCACTATAGGACTTAGTGCCAACCTTTTTAGCTTCCCAAGCATCTAACAGCGCATCACACCAGCGCCACGAGGCTTCGATTTCATCACGGCTGACAAACAGCCACTGATCACCTTTAATCACTTCAAGAATCAAGCGTTCATAAGCATCCGGAATCCTTGACTCACCCGCAGCATCATAGAAATCTAAGTTCAAAGTGCGTTTCTCTACGCCCATACGCTCCTTAAGGCTCTGCTTCTTGGACACCATTTCAAGTTGAATACCTTCATTTGGCTGCAAGTTGATAATCAGTCGATTATTGGCCTCGTCATTAGTCTCCGGAAATAGGGAATGAGGATTATCTTTGTAGGTAATAACTACTTGAGTGACTTTATCTTTCATACGCTTGCCAGTGCGCAGATAAAATGGCACACCAGTCCAGCGCCAGTTATCGACAAAGACCTTTAGCGCAACAAAGGTTTCGTTATTACTACTGTCACCAGCGCAACCCTCCTCCTGCATATAACCAACAACAGGTTCACCGGCAATCCAGCCCGCGGCATACTGCCCACGCACCGCTTGATCGACCACATTTTCAGGGGCTATGGGACTCAAGGCTCTTAACAACTTGACTTTCTCGGCACGAATTTCATCCGCCTCGAGTGAATTTGGCGGCTCCATGGCCACCATACAGAGCAACTGTAACAGATGGTTTTGCACCATATCGCGCAACTGCCCAACATTGTCATAATAGGACCAACGCCCCTCAATACCCACCGTCTCGGCAGCGGTAATCTGGACATGGTCAATACAGCTATTGTCCCACTGCGAATTAATCATGCGATTAGCAAAGCGCAGTGCCAAGAGATTCTGCACAGTTTCTTTACCCAAATAATGATCAATGCGATAGATATTGCGCTCAGGGAAATAGCGCCCGACCGTATCGTTGACTTCCTGCGAACTCTTGAGATCGTGGCCAATCGGTTTCTCAAGAACGATACGCGCGGTCTTATCGACACATCCAGCCTCATCCAAATGTTTACAGATAGAGCCAAAAATACTCGGCGGCGTCGCCATGTAGAACACCATAGTACGCTTATCCAGAGACCAATCTTTTAAAGCTGAAAACTGTTTTTTCTGCGCAAAATCAATACGGATGTACTGCAAGCGATGACTGAATCGACTCCATACTGCTTCATCCCAGTCAGCCTGATCGACATAGGTTTGCAGCAGCGCATGAGTCTGCTCGATAAAAGCAACAGTATCAATCTCCTCGCGGGCCACGCCGGCAATACGTACGCTGTCAGCCAACAAACCAGCTTTATCCAAATGATAGAGTGCAGGGAAAAGCTTGCGTTTGGAAAGGTCGCCACGGGCGCCAAAAATAACCAAATCAATATTATTGCTCATTGTAAACCTCAGTAGTTTTCTACTATGTTGGTACTGCGCGCATACTAGCCAGCAAGTTCACAGGCTTCGCGCGCCAAAGTTTCGATCTCTGACCAGCGCTGCTCGTTAATTAATTTTGCCTGAGCAATCCAAGAACCACCCACACATAATACATTTGGAAGTGCCAGATATTCCACGGCATTATGCAAGCCGACGCCACCCGTCGGGCAAAAGCCAATATCACCAAAAGGTCCAGCCATAGCTTTCAATACAGGTGCGCCGCCAGCAGCCTCCGCGGGGAAAAACTTAAAATTGCGATGCCCATATTCCATGCCACGCATTAACTCGCTCACCGATGAAATACCCGGCAGAAACGGAATATCCGATCGCTCGCCCGCCTGAAGAAGACTCTCAGTAGCACCGGGAGAAATCATAAACTGACAGCCCAAGTCCTCTGATAATTTTATTTGCTGTTCGGTACAAACCGTTCCGGTACCGACGATCGCATCAGGTACATGGTTAACTATTTGACGAATACCCTCGACAGCGGCCTCGGTGCGCAATGTCACCTCAAGTACCTTGAGCCCACCAGCCACTAACGCCTCAGCCAGTGGAACAGCATCTTCCACTCGATCCAAAGTAATAACAGGAATCACCGAATGACCGGCCAATAAATTTCGCACTTACAACTCCTTAAATTTGCTGTAGCTTCTTCGCCGCACCCAGGAGACCGAGATTACCGCGAACCACTAAAAAGACAGGTATTGGCTGCAAATAACTGACAAAGCGACCTTTGTCTTCAAACTTGCTGCGAAAACCACTATTGATAAAAAACTCTTGAAAGCGAGGGATCACGCCACCCGCAATATAAACACCACCCTTAGCACCGAGTGTTAAAGCCAGATTACCTGCCGCGGAACCCATGCCCTCACAGAACATATCTAAGGTCTGCAATGCTCTGCTGTCCGTGCCAGCAAGGGCCGCCGCCACCACATCAGCTGGCCTTGAAAATTCAGCCTCGACTGCCTCGATAGAACAAAGCGCGGTATAAATATTTAAAATTCCTTTGCCCGATAGCAATCGCTCCAGGGATACACGGCCATAGCGTTCGCGCAAACAATTAACCACGGCACTTTGGATATCATCAATCGGTGCATAATCAGCATGACCGCCCTCGGTATCAATAACATGATAGCCATCAGCATGCTGTACCAGACCGGCCACACCCAGACCCGTGCCAGCACCTAAAATACCGATAGGCTTAGTCTGAACGGCATCAGCGCCGCCCACTTTAACCAAATCAGTATCATCCAATTCAGTAATACCATGGGCCACTGCTTCGAAATCATTGATAACCGATAAGGTTTCACAGCCTAATAATTGCTGCAATTGTGTCTTGGTGAATTGCCAATGGCTATTGGTAAAGGTTATCTCTTCACTGTCAGCTGGGCAGGCCACAGCAAAGCAGACATTGGTAGGCGCATTGTCCCAACCCGTTGCCGCGGCAATCTCTGCTAGCAAACCGCCAATCAAATCGGCAAAGTGCGGGTACTCTTCGACAGAGTGATGAAATTCATAGTCACTCTCCAAGCTACCATCATCCAATAACGCTGAAAAACGTGCATTAGTGCCGCCGATATCCGCAACCAAATTCCACTTATCAGTCATTGCTTATACCCCAGAAAACAGGAATGATGCGCCCTGCTCAGCATTACTAATATTGTCACGATTGATAGCAAATAACTCGCGGCCACAGCCTTGCTGACCAGCGTTAGGCTGCGGAGCCGCTTCTCGAGCTTTGAGCTCAGCCTCATCACCAACAAACATAAGTTCACCGGTTACCGCATTCACGCGCAACATATCACCCTCACGCACCTTGCTCAGCAAACCGCCACTGGCCGCCTCCGGCACGATATGAATAGCCGCGGGCACCTTACCGGAGGCACCGGACATACGACCATCAGTGACTAGCGCGACCTTATGCCCTTTATCCTGCAAGGTGCCCAAAAATGGCATTAATTTATGCAATTCCGGCATACCCAACGCCTTGGGACCCTGATAACGAACTACAACCACACAATCTCTATCCAGTGAGCCAGACTTAAATAATGGCTCCAGATCATCCTGCGCATCGATTACCACGGCAGGCGCCTCAACAATTTGATTTTCCACGGCAACTGCAGATACCTTGATAACACCGCGGCCGAGATTACCGCTCATCAAACGCAATCCACCTTCGTTAGAAAAGGCTTTATCAACGGTGGTCAACACCTCCATATCCAGCGGTTGCTGCGGAGACTCATGCCAGACAACCTTATTGTCGGCATTTAATCGCGGCTCCTGAGTAAAATCAGCGAAGCTATCACCCCAGGAGGTTTTCGCGTCTGCATGCATAAAGCCGCTATCAAGTAGTTGTCGGAAAAGACAGCTGGTGCCACCCGCTGCATGAAAATGATTTACATCGGCCTGACCATTGGGGTATACCCTCGCCAACAACGGTACTGCAGCACTGAGTTCGGAAATATCATCCCAATTAAGAATAATGCCTGCCGCTCGCGCAATAGCGACCAAATGCATGGTATGGTTGGTTGAACCACCCGAGGCCAAAAGAGCCACCGTGCCATTGACTACGGCGCGCGCATCAACAATCTCACCAACAGGCCGGTAGTCGTTGCCCAACGCGGTGATGCGCGCCAACTGGTAGCCCGCCTCAGCCGTTAATTTGTCACGCAGAGGGTTATCTGGGTTAACAAAAGAGCTGCCCGGCATCTGTAGCCCCATTGCTTCAAGAACCATTTGATTACTGTTGGCGGTTCCATAAAAAGTACAGGTGCCATGGCTGTGATAGGAATCAGACTCTGCTTGCAGAAGCTCATCGCGACCAATTTTGCCCTCAGCATAGAGCTGGCGAATACGCTGCTTCTCTTTATTAGGCAGGCCCGACTCCATGGGGCCGGCAGGCACAAACAGTGCAGGCAAATAACCAAAACTTAGCACCCCCATCATTAAGCCGGGCACAATTTTATCGCAAATGCCTAGAGCCAATACACCATCGAACATTTGATGTGATAGCGACATCGCCGTACATTGGGCAATCAAATCACGGCTTAGCAAGCTCAACTCCATGCCATCCTGCCCCTGCGTGACCCCATCACACATTGCCGGCACACCACCAGCCACTTGCGCGGTACAGCCAATTTCGCGCATAGCCTGTTTAAGCTTATCCGGATAGGTAGCATAAGGTTGATGGGCAGAGAGCATGTCGTTGTATGAGGTGACAATAGCCATATTTCCCGCTTCCATCATGCGTAGGCTATTTTTGTCCTCTTCACCACAGGCGGCAAAGCCATGCGCAAGATTGCCACAACTCAATTTACCGCGTTCTGGTCGATTATTGTAATCTTCTGCAATCTGACGTAAATAATCATCACGCAAGCTCGCACTGCGCTCTATAATGCGCTGCGTTACAGCGGCAACTTGGGGATTAATCTGACCCATACTGGCTCCGAAATAGTAGACGGTTAATTGTAACAAAATTACATAAATTGACCATAATTAATCCATAAATTCGACAAATATTGTAATTTAATTACATTTAGTTTAATAAATGGGCATTAAGTAATAGACTTAATTTTACGCCTTACACAATCAGTCTCAAACAGGAATTAATCAATAGATGACGCATAAACGCTACTCTCCCACTTTTTCTCCAGCTTGGCTGGCTCTGCAAACCGCCGCCAACACGGCTAAACAGTTAACTATGACTGAATTATTTGCACAGCACCCACAACGGGTTGAGCAGTTTTCATTAACTGTTGGTGAGTTATATCTGGATTTTTCTAAAAATTTGCTCGACAACAGTATTTGGGCAGAGTTACTCGCACTAGCGGAACAGTCGCCACTGCAGTCTCATCGCGCCGCCATGTTTGCCGGAGAATCAATTAATACAACCGAACATCGCGCCGTACTCCATGCCGCTCTGCGTGCCGAGCCTGAGGATGCCAAAAACACTGAGGAGCGAGAACGAATCGCGCAGGTAAAATCGCAACTGCAAGCGGTCAAACTAGCCAGCAGTAAAATTCGCAACGGTCAATGGCTGGGAAGTACTGGCAAAGCTATTACAGATGTGGTCAATATCGGTATCGGTGGATCCGACCTTGGCCCCAAATTAGCTTGCGCCGCGCTAGAAGAATATGCCCATCCCGATATAAATCTGCATTTTATTTCCAATGTTGATGGTGCCGAGATACTTACTACATTAAGCAGGCTCAACCCGGAAACCACCTTAGTGGCTGTGGCCAGTAAGACATTTACCACACAAGAGACCCTTTTGAACGCTAAAACAGCCATCAATTGGTTCAAAGACAAGCTCGGGTTAGACAAGCCACAAAGTAGCAGTCACTTTGTCGCTTTAACCGCTAACCCAGCTAATGCGATAGCCTATGGCATCCCCAAAGAACAAATATTGGAGTTTGCTGAATGGGTCGGAGGTCGCTACTCGCTGTGGTCAAGCATCGGATTATCTATTGCGATTTGCATCGGTTTTGATCAATTCGAGCAAATGCTCTGCGGTGCGCGTGATATGGATAGGCATTTTCAGCAGGCACCTCTGGCCAATAATATGCCGGTAATTTTGGCTCTACTGGGTATCTGGTATAGCAACTTCCTCAATATTGAGTCCACCGCGGTAATTCCATACTGTGAACGTATGCTATTGCTCCCCTCTTATTTGCAGCAATTGGATATGGAAAGCAATGGCAAAGCCACATCATTGGATGGTGATCTTATTGACTACAACACCGGTGCAATTCTCTGGGGCCAGACTGGCACTAATGGCCAACATGCCTTTTTCCAACTATTGCATCAGGGCACAAGAACGGTGCCCATTGACTTTATTGCTACCATAAAAGACAACCTTAGCAATGATGAGCATCACCGTGTGCTACTAGGCAATATGCTGGCACAATCATCAGCACTGATGACCGGGCAAGCGGCACCAGAAGGCCAGCAATACCGCTATTATCCTGGTAACAAACCCTCCAATACATTGCTACTAAAGCAACTGTCACCAAAGAATTTTGGCGCCTTAATCGCGCTCTATGAACACAAAGTATTTGTTCAGGGCAGTATTTGGAATATTAATTCATTTGATCAATGGGGAGTCGAGCTCGGCAAGAAAATGGCCAATGAACTACTGGACGATAATGCACAGACCAATGCATTTGATCCATCGACACAAGCGCTGTTTGCGCATATTGCCGACAGCGACTAGAGGCGAAGCTCTTTAGGCAGGGAGAAACTAATATTTTCTAGTACACCGTCCAACTCCTCAGGGGCGGTGGCTCCCATATCGACCAAGCGGCTAATCACATCTTGAACTAACACCTCTGGTGCTGAGGCACCAGCGGTAACACCCACGGTCTCTGTGCTATGCAACCAGTCAGACTGAATATCCTCGGGACCATCAATTAAATAAGCCTCGCAACCACAGCGCACGGCCAGTTCACGTAGACGATTAGAATTGGAACTTTCCACAGAGCCGACAACTAGCACCACATCGGTTTCAATGGCAAGTTGCTTTACTGCATCCTGACGATTCTGGGTGGCATAACAAATATCATCCTTGCGCGGCCCTTTAATCTCAGGAAATTTATCTCTCAGTGCATCAATCACCACTGCCGTATCGTCCATAGACAATGTGGTCTGGGTAACAAAAGCGAGTTTGGATGGGTTCTTTACTTGCAGATTCAGCACATCATGCGGATTTTCCACCAGATAAATCGCACCACCACTGGAGCAATCATATTGGCCCATCGTGCCCTCGACTTCAGGATGACCCTCATGGCCGATCAAGACACATTCCATACCGTCGGAGGCGTACTTTGTCACCTCGATATGCACTTTGGTCACCAGCGGACAAGTGGCATCGAATACCTTTAGATTGCGCCGCGCCGCCTCATTTTGTACTGCTTGGGACACGCCATGAGCACTGAAAATAACAATCACATCGTCGGGAATTTCATCGAGCTCATCGACAAAGACAGCGCCACGCTGACGCAATTTATCGACCACAAACTTATTATGCACCACTTCATGACGCACGTAGACAGGCGCGCCAAACACATCGAGTGCACGATCGACAATATCAATAGCTCGATCGACGCCGGCACAGAACCCGCGAGGGTTGGCTAATTTTATCTTCATCAATGCACCCGCTGTGGCGAAACACTAATAATCTTCACCCGAAACAGTATCGTCTGCCCCGCCAACGGATGATTAAAGTCGATCATAACCTCTTCATCTCCGACCTCAATAATCACACCGGGTAGCTCGCCATCACCATTTTGAAATGAGTACATAGCACCCAGCTCAAGCTCATCCTGCTCAAAATTACTGCGCTCAACGCCCTGCACATTTTGCGGATTATGCTGGCCGAAGGCATCTTCAGGCGCGATAGCAAATTCGCGCTCATCGCCATCAATCAAGCCAATAAGCGGCTGTTCAAAGCCAGGTAGCAAATTGCCATCACCGAAAACAAAGGTCGCTGGTTTCCCGTCAAAATTAGAGTCCACCACATGACCGTCTTCAAGTGCCAATGAAAAGTGCAATGTCACGCTTGTTCCAGTATCAATAGTAAGTGGCATAATTTAAATTACTCGTTATTGTTAGCTTCAGAGCCATTAATCAGGGTATCAAGTATCAGCATAACCGCACCCACAGAGATACCAGCGTCAGCAACATTAAACGCAGGAAAATGCATACCAGACCAGTGGAAGTCTAAAAAATCAACTACATAACCCAAGGTTAAGCGATCATACAGATTGCCCAGCGCACCACCTAAAATAAGCGCCAAGGCGAGAGCCTCGAGTTTCTTCTGTGCTGGCAGACGAGCGATCCAAATCACAATAACCGCACTGATCACTGCCGCTAATAGGCTAAAAGCCCAGCGCTGCCAGCCACCAGCATCACTTAAAAAACTAAAGGCCGCACCATAGTTGTGGACACGCACAAGATTAAAAAAACCACTTAAAGCCTGAGCATCACCGTAAGCAAAGCGTTCAACAATCCATAACTTAGAGTATTGATCTAGCAGTAGTACTGAGGCGGCAATCGCAAACCACAGTAGAGTAATGGGCTGCAGCTTAGGCATAATAACGTGCCTCACCAGCACCGCTTATATTAGTAATACAGCGTCCACAGACTTCAGGGTGTTGCTCATCGCTGCCCACGTCATCAATAAAGTGCCAGCACCGCACGCATTTATTTGCCACCGAGCGCTGCAGAGAAACCTTTAGCCCCTCCATTGATGACTGTTCAGCATCAGCACCATCGGTCAAACTGGATAGGGTCGCCTTTGACGTAATAGTCACAAAGCGTAATTCATCACCGAGCTTGGCTAGCGACTCCATTAACTCAGCATTGGCGAATACCTTAATATCTGCCTCCAAGGAACCCTTAACATTACCTTGATTACGTTGATCCTCGATAACCTTATTGATAGCTTCCTTGGCCTGTAAAATCACCGCCCAATCACTCTTGCTAATCACTTCGTTATCACCCAGTCGTTGCAGTGGATACCAATGAGCAACAAATACCGAGCTACTGCGATCACCCGGCATAAAACCCCAGATTTCGTGAGCGGTAAAACTTAAGATAGGTGCAATCCAGCGAACAAATGCCTCGGCGATATGATACAAAGCAGTCTGAGCAGAGCGTCGGGGCAAGCTATCTTCGGCACAGGTGTAAATTCTGTCTTTAATAATATCCAGATAAAAACCACCCATATCTCGCACACAGAAGTTGTGCAGTTTTTGATAAATTTGATGAAATTGGAAATTCTCGTAATCCGCCATAATCTCATCTTGCAATTGAGCGGCACAGTCAATAGCCCAGCGATCCAGAGCCAACAGTTCGCTGTGTTCAACCGCATGCTGCTGCGGGTCAAAGCCATCAATATTGGAAAGGAAATAACGCGCGGTATTGCGGATACGACGATAAGACTCACCCGCGCGCTTTAAAATCTCATCAGAGACCGTCATCTCGGCGCTAAAATCAGCACTGGCTACCCATAGGCGCAATACATCCGCACCCAACTCATTAATTACTTTCTGCGGTGGGATCACATTACCAATCGACTTGGACATCTTGCGACCATTCTCATCGACCGTAAAACCATGGGTAAGTACCGCTTTATAGGGCGCAGTGCCATTGATAGCAATCGCTGTCTTTAATGACGACTGGAACCAACCACGATGTTGGTCTGAACCCTCAAGATATAAGTCAGCGGGATAATGACATTCTTCGCGAGCACCAATAACCGACGCATGGGTCACACCAGAGTCAAACCATACATCTAGGGTATCTGTTACCTTCTGATAATCATCGGCATCGGCACCAATCAACTCTGCCGCATCGACGTCATACCAGGCATCGATGCCTCGATCTTCGACCAACAAAGCCACCTGCTCAATAATATCAGCGGACTGCGGATGCAGGTCACCGGTTTGCTTATGCACAAACAGCGCGATTGGCACACCCCAGGTGCGCTGACGAGAGACACACCAATCGGGACTGCCATCTAACATACCCTCGATTCGCGCCTCACCCCATTCTGGGTGCCAGGCAACATTCTTGATCGCAGCTTTGGCTTTTTCGAGCAAACCATTTTGCTCCATAGAGATAAACCACTGCGGCGTTGCTCGGTAAATCAATGGTGTCTTGGTGCGCCAACAATGGGCATAGCTATGGGTAATTTTGCCGCAGGCCATTAATCGGTTGTTTCCAGTTAACACCTCAATAATATGATCTTCAACTTTGTAAACGTGCTCGCCAGCAAAGAACTCGACATCATCGCGGAACAGGCCATTGTCCATCACATAATTTAATGTGCCGATGCCATACTGCTTGGCCACGGTAAAATCCTCCATACCATGATCTGGCGCGGTATGAACACAGCCGGTACCCGCATCGGTAGTAACATGGTCACCTAGCAACAGGGGAATATCTCGCGTGTAGAAAGGGTGCTCAACAACCAAATTTTCCAACGCCGCACCCTTGCAGCTAGCCAATACCCTATAGTCTTCGATTTGTAATCGCGCCATCACCGGCTCAAGTAAGTCCTCAGCAAAAATCAGTCGAACCGGCCCTGATTCTGTGGCGCATTGCACCAAACTATACTGAAGCTCAGTACCCACGGAGATTCCCTGACTACTCGGAATGGTCCATGGTGTGGTGGTCCAGATTAGAACATTAACCTCACCTTCGCCGGGCAACGTACCGAAGGCTGCCGCCGCCTTATCTAACTGCGCCGCATCGCGCAGAGGATAGGCCACATCAATTGAAAATGAGGTTTTATCTTGGTATTCCACCTCGGCTTCAGCTAGAGCAGAGCCCCCCACCACACTCCAATAAACCGGTTTGTAACCTTTAACCAAGTGACCATTTGCCGCGATCTTACCCAACGCCCGAATAATATTGGCCTCAACCGCAAAATTCATGGTTAAGTAGGGCCGCTCCCAGTCACCTAAAACACCAATGCGGACAAAATCTTTACGCTGCCCTTCGACCTGTCGCATCGCATAATCACGACATTTCTGTCTAAAGGTGGCGTAATCTACTTTAACGCCGGCCTTACCCACCTTCTTTTCAACATTGTGCTCGATTGGCAGTCCATGACAGTCCCAACCGGGAATATAAGGCGCATCAAAACCACTGAGCGTACGCGACTTAACGACGATATCTTTAAGGGTTTTATTCACAGCATGACCGAGATGGATATCACCATTAGCATAGGGAGGGCCATCATGCAGAATATATTTGTCACAGCCAACACGGGCTGTTCTGATCTGCTGATAGAGATCATTGTCCTGCCACTGTTTTAAAATTCCCGGCTCCCGTTGGGCCAGATTGGCGCGCATAGGAAAGTCAGTTTTCGGCAGGTTTAAGGTTGCCTTATAGTCAATTGGATCGCTCATATCAGCCTTAATAGTTGGTCTGGTTCGCGCCGGCAAACCAAGCTTTAATCTGTTTAACATCCCGCTGAATACTTGCCACTAGCTTATCCAGCGTCGAAAATTTTTCTTCATCACGGATTTTAGCAACAAACTCAACCTCAATACGCTTGCCGTAAAGATCCCCATCATATGCCAGCAAGTGCACTTCCAGTATCGGTTTGAGCAAATCACCCACGGTCGGCCTAACACCCACATTGGCAGCGCCCTGATAAACCTCAGCACCCACTTTGACCAATACAGCAAACACACCAGATAATGGCGCACTGTAGCGGTTAAGCTGCACATTAGCCGTGGGAAATCCAAGTTCACGACCTAACTGCTGACCATAGATGACCCGCCCTTTAATAGTGAAAGGTCTACCCAACAGATGCCTCGCGCGGTCAAAATCTGACTGCTGTAATATTTGTCGCACCAATGTGCTACTAACACGTTCTCCATCGATCTCCAACGTCGAAGTATCCTGCACAGTAAAGTCCTGTGCCAGACCCTGTTCACAGAGCATATTAAAATCGCCACGACGATCACAACCAAAACGAAAATCATCACCAACAATCAAATGTTGCGTACCGAGACCCTCAACCAGTATGTGTCGAATAAAATCGCTAGCCCGGAGGCGACTTAAAGCAGAGTTAAACTGCAGACAAAGCACATGGTCCATGCCAAATGCCAATAATGCATCTACTTTCTCACGCAGCCGCATTAGTCTCGCAGGGGCTTTCTCCCCTGAAAAAAACTCTTGCGGCTGAGGCTCGAAGGTCATAGCCACCGATGGGAGACCAGCCTGCACTGCGCGCTCTTTCACCTGCGTAAGAATAGCCTGATGACCCAGATGCACACCATCAAAGGAACCAATGGTGACCACCGAACGCTGCTCAAACGACTGCAAGCTGCGCACATCGCGAACAAAGGTCAATTTACTCGATTTTACCGCCAAGTTATCAGTCTCCGCACAAGGCTCCGAGTATACCTAGCAAAGCAACGAAACGTAAGGGATAGAGCTAGATTGGTAGCGACAATTTGGTAACACTTATCGACGATCGAAGTTAATGTTTCGACGATGTTGCCTTGGTAGGACCATATAAATCGGCCAGCCTGAATCCGCAGGCAAAAAGACAAGCACTATAGGCAATAAATCCGCCGATACAAAGCAACGCAATATTCCCCAAACGCTGCCACCACAGTAGCGTATACCATAGCGCTGTATCCAATATCTGCAGCTGGCTGGCCACCAGTAATAAGGCAACGACCATAACAGCAACCGACATCAGCAAAGCGAGTAAAAACCGCAGCCAATCAGTTGTCGGTGAATAGATACCTTTTTTGCGTAAATGGATAAATAACAATAGCGCATTAAGAAACGCCGAGACCGATGTAGCAGCGGCTAATCCGACATGGCCAATTTGCCAAAAATAATGCAAAGGCAATACAAACAGCAGGTTGAGCAACATATTTGATAACATCGCAATCACGCCAATTCGCACGGGTGTGCGCATATCTTGTCGGGCAAAGAAGCCCGGCGCTAATACTTTGATCAGCATAAAGGCCACTAAACCTGTGGCGTAAGCGCGTAAACTCAGGGTTGCCATCGACATATCCCGAGCTGTCATCACATCACCATAGTAAAATAATGTCAGCAAAATCGGTTCCGCTAATAATATCAGCGCCACGGCCGCGGGCAGCGCAATAATCAATACCGTTTTTAGGGCCCAATCCAATGTCTGCGAAAAGGCTTGCTGAGAATCTGCGGCGTGGTGGCGTGAGAGATTGGGCAAGATCACCGTGGCAATTGCCACTGCAAAAACGCCGAGCGGCAATTCAGATAGCCTATCCGAATAGTACAGCCAAGACACACTGCCGGTCGGTAAAAAGGTTGCCAGCATAGTATCGAGCAATAGATTAATCTGGCTGACGGAAACACCGAAAATTGCCGGCGCCATCAGTGCCAGAATTTTGCGCACTCCCGCATCCTGCCAATCAATAATTGGCACCGGTAACATATGGATACGATGCAAGAATGGCAGCTGAAACATCAACTGCACCACACCAGCGACGAATACGCCCCAGGCCAATGCATAGGCCGGTTGATCAAATAACGGCGCCGCAATCAACGCGGCGGCAATCAGGGTGACATTGAGTAACAGCGGTGTAAACGCTGGCACGGCAAAGCGGTCGTAGCTATTGAGAATACCCCCAGCCACTCCCGTCATTGAAATAAATAACAAATAGGGAAAAGTAATGCGCAACATATCTGCAGTCGCTGCAAACTTCACCGGATCATCCATAAACCATTTCGGCGCAAAAATAGCCGCCATGACCGGCGAAGCTAACACAATAATCAATGTTAGCATCAACAGAGTAATACCAAGGGTCCCAGTTACGCGATTAATCAGCGACCGCACCGCTGCCTGACTGCCATTCTCGCGGTATTCGCCAAGTATGGGTACAAAGGCCTGCGCAAAAGCACCTTCGGCAAACAGGCGACGAAAAAAATTGGGGATTTTAAAGGCAACAAAAAACACATCGGCTAAGGCTTCGGCGCCAATCACGCGGGCAAAGACGATATCTCGCGCCAAGCCCATAAACCGCGACAGCATGGTAAAGAAGCTAACCACGCCACTAGAACGCAGTAGGCCGCTATCACTGCTCTTTTGCACTGGTTTGACAGAGTCCGAAGTCAACAATAAAGCCTTTAACAGAAGGGTTGATCGTTCAGTTTAACCACCGACGGCAAGTTGGCCAAGCTAAACTAGGATTGTATTTATCATCGCCAGTATAACGCAGAATCTACAGTGCCTTAAGCGGCAGACAAGGAAGCAATATTTGCACTAAAATTGGCTTGAATATCATCACATAACCCTGTATATTTCCGCGCCTTCAGTGAGAGCCTATGAAAGGAGAGATTTCAGGTGGCAAATACAGCACAAGCAAAGAAACGCGCACGCCAAAATGAGAAACGCCGCCAGCATAATGCCAGCCTGCGCTCAATGGTTCGCACTTACCTTAAGAAAGTGGACGCAGCACTCGAGAGCGGTGACCATGCCGCATCTCAAGCAGCCTATGATGCTGCGGTTCCCGTTATTGACCGTATGGCGGACAAAGGCATTATTCACAAGAATAAGGCCGCTCGCCACAAGAGCCGTTTGAACAGCAAAGTTAAGGCGCTAGCCGCTTAGTCTTGTTAGCGTTTAAGCACTCTTAAAAAAAACCGGCTCACGCCGGTTTTTTTGTATCTACGGAAAGTATCTGTAACCTAGGTCGTCACATGATCGGCAATAAATCGCTGTACCGCCTTCTGATTATTCTCTATCACCGTCAATTGCTCTTCTCGCGCAAACAGATCGGCCATATGAGATGGCAACTCTGGATCATCAGGGTAACCCGCCTGTTTCACAGCATCAGGAAACTTAGCCGGATGGGCGGTGGCTAGTGTCACCATCGGTGTTTCAATATTACCTCGACAATGCCGTGCTGCCTCAAGTCCAATCGCCGTATGAGGGTCAAGTAAATAGCCACAGTCAGCATAGGTATCGCGGATAATCTTAATCATGCCCTTATCATCACAACGATAACTGGAAAACAGCGCCCTAGCTTGCTTGAGCGCGCTGTCGCTCAAGTCCATATGGCCCGCTTTAGCATCAGCCATTAGCCCAGCAACGGCAGCGCCATCACGATCATAGAGATCGAACAACAATCGCTCAAAATTACTGGAAATCATGATGTCCATACTCGGCGCCAAACTCTGTTCCAGCGGACGGGTGCTATGGTCATTATCACTAATACAACGATGTAAAATATCATTTTGATTGGTGGCAATCACCAACTGCTCAATTGGCAGGCCCATCTTATGTGCCAAGTAGCCGGCAAAGATATCGCCAAAATTACCGGTGGGCACAGAAAACGAGACCGGTCGAGACGGACCACCCAGTGACAGAGAGGCCCAAAAATAATAGACAATCTGCGCCATAATGCGCGCCCAGTTAATTGAATTGACCGCCACAAGTTGGCGACCATCAGGCAAAAAGGACTGGTCAGCAAAGCTCGCTTTGACCATATTTTGACAGTCATCGAAATTGCCCTGCAGAGCAATATTATGAATATTATCCGCTATCACCGTGGTCATCTGACGACGCTGTACATCTGATACACGATTGTGCGGGTGCAGTATAAAGATATCGATATTACTGCAACGACGACAACCCTCAATCGCCGCAGATCCGGTGTCCCCAGAGGTAGCTCCCATAATCACCACTTTCTGGTTGCGCTTCTCTAGGGTGTAATCCAATAAATTACCTAAAAACTGCAAGGCAAAATCTTTAAATGCCAGTGTCGGACCATGAAATAACTCCATAATCCATTCGTTATGACCCGTCTGCACCAATGGAGCAATGCCGTTATGACGAAATGTCGAATAAGACTTATCGATCAGTTGCTTAAGATCTCTCTGAGGAATAGCATCTTCAACAAAGGGCGTCATCACTTTTAACGCCAAGTCCTGATAAGATAAACCTGCCCATGACGCTATTTCCTGTTGACTAAAGTGAGGTACATGCTCAGGCACAAACAGCCCACCATCTGGCGCTAAACCAGTGAGGATAACGTCTTCAAAATTTTTCGGCTCGACACCACCGCGGGTACTAATAAACTTCATTTATTGATCCAAATGCTCAACACGAATAAAGGTAACATTACCGCGCACCGTCTCTAGCTTTTCTATGCCTTCAACCGCGGCATCCAACAGTTTCTCTCGAGTCACATTGGTCAGGATGATCACGTTAACATAGTCCTCACCGGCTGGTTGCTCTCTTTGAATAATTGCCTCAATGCTAATACCTGCGTCTGCCATTACCTTTGTGATAGTGGATAGCACTCCTGGCTTATCCAGTGCGGCAAAGCGAATATAAAAGCTGGTTTCAATATCTTCAATGGCCATAATTTGCTGCTGTTGCAGCATAGCCATATTGCAACCCAACGCAGGTACCCAACTGTCTGGGTCGGCATTGAGGCTGCGCGCGATATCGACAATATCGGCAATAACAGAGGATGCTGTTGGCTCAGAACCGGCACCAGGGCCATAGTAAAGCGTC
>CBFHVP010000037.1:0-15866 GCA_965659315.1 uncultured Porticoccaceae bacterium
TCCGGCAGACATTGAAAAATTGCATTGTGCTCACTATCGACTGGCAATAATACTGAACCAGAGGCCCTCACCGCCTGCATAAATAGTCCACCGGCCATGACTAGGGATTCTTTATTGGCCAGCAATATCTTTTTACCCGCATTGACTGCCGCCATGGTTGGCATCAATCCAGCAGCACCAACAATAGCCGCCATCACCGTATCCACCTGCACCGCGCTAGCGACCTGGCACAGAGCCTCAGCACCGTACAACACTTCAGTAGGACATTTGGCATCTAACAGCAGCGCCTGTAACCGCGACGCTGCCGGCGCGTCATTCACCACAGCAAACTCAGCTCGATGACGTTGGCATTGCGCTGCAAGTTTTTCAATTTGTTGATTACCTGTTAAGGCAAAGACGGAATACTTATCTGGATGACGCGCAATGACATCGAGTGTGCTCTCTCCAATCGAACCGGTCGCACCGAGAAGTGTGATGGACTGCATAGACTAGACGAGGCTTGAGTTGGCGAGTAAAAGACTGAACAGTGGCAATGCGGCCATAAAGCCATCAATACGATCGAGCACACCGCCATGACCAGGTAATAGTTGGCTGCTGTCCTTGACACCGCTGTGGCGCTTAATCATGCTCTCGAAAAGATCGCCCAATACCGAATAGAGCGCCACTGGAATCACTAAAATAGTCAACTCAATCAATCTGAGTTGCGGCAACTGCCACATCAACCCAGCGATCAGCAGTATTTGCAGTAACATACCGCCAGCAAAGCCTTCCCAAGTTTTACCGGGACTGATAATCGGCGCCAACTTGTTTTTACCAAACAGTCTTCCGGCTACATAACCACCAACATCTGCCAGCGCGACAATCACAATAGCTAAAAACAGCAACCAGCGACCAGACTCTCGGTGCAGTATTGATGTCAAAGCAACCCAGGTTGCCACCAATAGCAGCAACCCTATTAGGCCCAGTACAGGGCGTGGCGACCAGAGAATAGAGCTCGATGGGTAGCCTTGCAACCAAAGGAAAATTATCGCCCAAAGTCCTACCGCTATCATGCTAATTTGCTGACCAAGAGCAAAATTAAATTCTGTAAATAAGCCAATATTCAAACTAATTGCGGCTAGTGTTAAGAGCAGCAACCCGAGAAATCCGACCTTGCTACTTCTGCGATTAAGGCGCAATAAATTAGTCCATTCCCAGCCCGCAACCATCACTAGCAACAACAGTACTAATGAAAACTCAGCCGCAGATAGGTTGACTAAAAGCCAGATAAACACTGCGACTAATACTAGCGCTGTAACCACACGTTGTTTAAGCATGGGCATTACCGTCTGTGTTATGCTCAAGTTCAGCAATGCTATGCTCTTCATCATCAACACGCAAACCAAAGCGCCGCTGTCGACGATAGTACTCCGCGATGGCCAACTCAAAAACATTGGCATCAAAATCTGGCCAGTAACAGTCAGCAAAGTAAAGTTCGCTGTAGGCGAGTTGCCACAGTAAAAAATTACTGATGCGCTGCTCTCCTGCGGTACGAATACATAGATCAGGATCGGGGATACCATCCTTGTGCATGTATTTATCGAATAGGGCTTCATCAATATCGGTTGAACGCAGTCGCCCCATCTGCACTTCAGACGCCATCGCCTGCGCTGTTCTGGCAATATCCCAGCGACCGCCGTAATCAACACAGAGATACAATGTAAAAGTGCCGCTAGCAGTCAAGGACTCGGTTTCACTGATAAGTCCCCGCAAGCGCTCACTAAAATGACTGCGATTACCGATTACTTTGAGCCGCACAGAATCATCGCGAAGGCCTTTGGCTTCTCTTTTCAAATAGGACGAGAACAGTGAAATCAAACCCCGCACTTCAAATTCTGGGCGCTTCCAGTTCTCGCTACTGAAGGCAAATAGCGTCACAGTATTGATATTGTGGTTTTTGGCCGCTTTCAAGATATCGCGAATACGCTCAACACCGGCCTCATGCCCCGCTATACCGCTGAGTCCACGCTGTTTGGCCCAGCGATTATTACCGTCCATAATAACAGCAACATGCTTGAGAGGATGAGCGGTGTCCAATTGAGAGGCATCAACCATGATGGGTGTTTTTGAGGAGATTAAATCTCCATCAAATCCTTTTCTTTAGCCACCAACGCTTCTTCTACCTGAGCAACAAAACTGTCCGTAATCTTCTGCACATCGTCTTGTGCTCTGCGCTCCTCGTCTTCACTAATATCTTTAGCTTTTTGTAATTCCTTGATATCAGAGATAACGTCACGACGAATATTGCGAATCGAGATACGCGCACCTTCCGCTTCGGCTTTCGCCTGCTTACCGTAATGCTTTCGTGTCTCCTCAGTCAGAGCTGGCAGCGGCACACGAATCACTGCACCTGCTGTGGAGGGGTTAAGCCCAAGATCCGACTTCATGATAGCCTTTTCAATTTCTGGCACCAATGACTTTTCCCATGGCGTTACGGAAAGTGTTCGAGCATCCTCAATAGCAATGGAGGCGGCCTGACTCAGCGGTGTATCGACCCCGTAATAGTCCACAGACAGACCATCAAGAATACTGGGGTGTGCACGACCGGTGCGAATCTTATTAAAAGCGCCACCCAAGGCATCTAGTGCCTTGCTCATCCGCTCTTTTGCATCTTGCTTTAAATCATCAATCATTAAATGACCTCCTATCCCTCTTCAATAAGCGTGCCTTCAGTACCACCGACAACTAAATTTAATAACGCCCCCGGCTTGGACATACGAAACACTCTCAGAGGCATATTATGTTCACGACAGAGACATATTGCAGTCAGATCCATCACCCCGAGCTTTTTATCAAGTACCTGATCGTAAGTGAGATGGGTATATAATTCGGCGCCACTATCGAGCATTGGATCGGCAGAGTATACACCGTCCACCTTTGTCGCTTTAAGTACAACATCTGCATTAATTTCGATACCACGGAGACAGGCCGCAGAGTCAGTGGTAAAAAATGGGTTGCCTGTTCCCGCGGCAAAAATTACCACATCACCATCTTTAATATAGCGCAGGGCGCGACGACGATCGTAATGCTCTACCACCCCGCTCATGGGAATCGATGACATCACATGGGAAGAAATATTGGTTCTCTCAAGCGCGTCGCGCATGGCCAAGGCATTCATTACCGTGGCCAGCATACCCATATGGTCACCAGTAACGCGTTCCATCCCAGCGGCATTTAGAGCAGCACCACGAAATAAGTTGCCGCCACCTATCACCAATCCCACCTGAACGCCAATACCGACGAGCTGACCAATTTCTAATGCCATACGGTCGAGAACTTTGGGATCAATCCCAAAGCCCTCTTCACCCATTAGCTCCTCACCACTAAGCTTAAGCAGAATCCGCTTGTACGCTTTCTCTTTTCCGGTGGTTGGCATAAACGCTCCTGTTTTTTATTATTCGCTTACTCCGGCAACCTGAGCGGCAACTTCAGCGGCGAAATCTACTTCTTCTACCTCAATTCCCTCACCCACCTCAAAGCGAACGAAGGAAATAACTTCAGCACCACCAGCAGCAACCAGTTTACCTACAGTTGTATCTGGATCTTTAACAAAAGGCTGGTCTACCAAACTGCTCTCTTTTAAGAATTTGCTGACTCGACCACCAATCATCTTCTCGATAATTTCCTCAGGCTTACCACTCTCTCGCGCTTGAGCGGCAAAGATTTCTTTTTCCGCCGCAACGACATCGGCTGGCATCTGATCTGAGCTTACTACCGCAGGATTTACTGCCGCAACATGCATGGCAACATCTCTAGCTAAATCTTCACTGCCACCAGATAGGCCTACTAACACCGCAATACGGTTGTTACTGTGCACGTATCCACCTACCACAGGGGCCTCAACACTGGCTGCTCTGCGGGCCGAAATATTTTCACCAATTTTCTGTACCAGCGCCTCACGCACGGGCTCAAGCCCTCCAGCCATAAGCGCTGCAATATCGGTTGACTTGCTAGCATAGGCAGCTTGGAGAACCTCGTTAGCAAAGCCCTGAAAACCTTCATCGCGAGCAGCGAAATCGGTCTCGCTATTAACTTCTAGAAGCATGCCGTAACCGCCTTCGGATTTGTACAGCACAATGCCATCAGCAGCGGTACGGCCCGCTTTTTTAGCCGCTTTCATACCGCTAGATTTGCGTAATTCTTCAATTGCCTTATCTATATCAGCACCCGCTTCATTCAGTGCCTTTTTGCATTCCATCATGCCTAAACCGGTGCGATCTCGTAGCTCTTTCACTAAAGATGCTGTTACCTGTGACATTGTATTCCTCTCTTTAAAACATTTAATCAGTTGGAAAAAAGGGGGCAAAGGCCCCCTTTTACTTTAATAGTTCAGTTCTAGGCCTTTTCTGGCTAATCGCAAACTATTCAGCCGCCACATCCGCAGGCGCTGGGTCAGTTGCCGGTTGTTCAGCCGCTGGTATTTCAACTGCCGTGGTATCAGCAGCAACCTCTTCAACAAACTCATCCTTGCTCGTGAGAGTTGCAGATTGCGCTTTGCCCTCGAGCACAGAATCAGCAGCAGACGCAGCGTAGAGTTTTATCGCGCGAATCGAGTCGTCATTACCGGGAATAACATAATCAACTCCATCTGGGTCGCTATTGGTATCAACGATACCAACAACAGGGATACCCAACTTATTCGCCTCATTAATCGCGATACGCTCATGATCCACATCCACTACAAACAGAATATCTGGCAGACCATTCATATCCTTAATACCACCAATACTATTTTCTAGCTTCTCTTTCATACGAGTGCGCATTAGCACTTCTTTTTTGGTCAGCTTATCGAAAGTACCGTCGGCTTCTTGCGTTTCCAGCTCGCGGAAACGTCGAATTGATGCGCGAATGGTCTTGTAGTTGGTCAACATACCACCGAGCCAGCGATGACTGACGTAGGGCATACCACAGCGCTCTGCTTGCTCTTTAACAATTTTCTGCGCTGCACGCTTAGTGCCAACAAAAAGAATTTGATTACCTTTAGCCGCTTCGACACGCAAGATTTCCAACGCTTCATTAAACGCTGGTACGGTGTGCTCTAGGTTAATAACATGAACTTTGTTACGAGAACCAAAGATATACTGGCTCATTTTGGGGTTCCAGAAGCGGGTTTGGTGGCCAAAGTGCACACCAGCCTGCAACATATCACGCATACTGACAGTAGACATAAGATTTCCTCTTGGGGTTAAGCCTCCACATCCCCCAATGATCAACCCGTTCAGCAACCAATTACTCGCTTTACAGGCACCCAGACCATTGTGTCGGAATGTGTGTGTCGTTAAGTTTAAAATTATCGCTGCAAGGACATCCTCACAACGGCGCGCTTTATACCATAATGGCGACCCCATATAAAGCATAAATGCCGACAAAATAGCGATGCTGACCAAGGTCATCTGAAGATCAAACTCGCAGACCTAACTCGCAACCACAGACTAATCGGTAAAATATCGTCAGAATACTCCCTCAACTGCGCCGAGACAGGTACAATAGCCCCGATATCAAACCCCTTGAGAATTTCAATGAGCGTAGAACTTCGCACCCCAGATCAAATCGCTAAAATGCGCGTCGCAGGCCGAATGGCCGCCGAAGTGCTTGAACTAATTGGCGAGCATGTCGTGCCGGGCGTTACGACTGAAGAACTAGACCGCATTTGTTATGAGCATATTGTCAATATCCAAAAGGCTATTCCGGCTTGTTTAGGCTATCGCGGCTTCCCTAAATCTATCTGCACCTCCGTTAATCAGGTGGTCTGCCACGGTATTCCCGCCGACAAAAAGATACTTAAAGCCGGCGACATCATCAATATCGACGTCACTGTTATTAAAGATGGTTGGTATGGTGACACCAGCAAAATGTATGCTGTAGGCAATATCCCCAGCCATGCCCAGCGCTTAATAGACGTATCGCAAGAATGCCTCTACAAAGGTATTGAACTGGTGCGCCCCGGTATTCGCTTGGGCGATATTGGTCATGCAATTCAAACCCATGCCGAAGCCAACTATTACTCCGTTGTTCGCGACTACTGCGGTCATGGAATCGGTAACGAATTCCATCAAGAACCGCAGGTGCTGCACTACGGCGTCCCCGGCACCGGCTTGGAGTTGTGTGAGGGCATGACATTTACTATCGAACCGATGATCAATGCCGGCAAGCATGCCACCAAATTGAAACGCGACGGTTGGACCGTAGAGACACAGGATGGGCGATTATCGTCACAGTGGGAACACACTATGCTGGTTACCGCCAATGGTGTAGAGGTTTTTACCGCACGTAACGAAGAATCTTTCTAACCAACAACTGCAAGAGAAATTTACCCTATGTCGTCGCAAATCGATGCTATAGCGCTGCCTCCCGGTTTGGCCGTACCGTTATTTTTTGATCAAAAGCGTTTCGCCGCCAGTCTACTGACAGAAGACCCAGTGACCGTCTTTCGCAATGCTCTGAGCGCGGCTCAAAATCATTTTGACAATCGTTTCCATGAGGGTGAGGAAGTTCATACACTGGTCAATGAAGCAGCGCAATTTGCCGATATTATTCTGATTTATGCTTGGAGCCGATTTCAATGGGACCAAGATATCAGCTTGATTGCTGTGGGCGGTTATGGTCGTGGGGAGCTGCACCCTCACTCAGATATTGATCTGCTGATACTTATGCGCCGCAATCGACCGCAGAAATATCGCCAAAGCATCGAACAATTTCTGACTTTCCTATGGGATATTCAGCTTAAAATTGGCCACAGCGTGCGCTCCCTTTCGCAATGTGTCGACGAGGCCAAAGCAGACATTAGTGTCGCCACCAATCTAATGGAAACTAGGCTACTGTGCGGGGATCAATCTCTGCGCCAAACTATGCTTAAAAAGACCGGGCCAAATAAAATTTGGGCATCGAGTAAATTCTATCAGGGCAAAATAGATGAGCAGCGCGCGCGCCATCTTAAGCATGATGACACCGAATATAACTTAGAGCCCAATGTTAAAGAGGCACCCGGTGGATTGCGTGACATACAGTTAATTAACTGGACGGCTAAACGCCATTTTAACGTATACCGCCGTTCACAATTGGTGCACGCTGGCTTTCTCTCCGAAGAGGAATACCTCACCCTGCGCAGAGATGAAGAATTTTTGTGGAAAGTGCGTTATGGCTTACATCTGATAGCGGGTCGCCCTGAAGAGCGGCTACTATTCGATTATCAGCGTAAATTGGCCAGCATGTTTGGCTACAGGGATAGCAAAAGCCGTTTAGGTGTCGAAAAATTTATGCAGCGTTACTACCAAGTAGTGCTATCGATCCGTGAGCTCAATGATGTTTTATTGCAGTATCTCGATGAAGCTATCTACCGCAAAAACAAGACCAAAGCCATCACCCCTATCAATCAAGATTTTGTTATTCGCGATAACTATCTGGACACCACAGATACCGATGTTTTTATCAACAACCCCTCTGCCCTGCTCGAGGTATTTGCCATTATGGGTGAGAACGAGAATATTAAAGGTATTCGCGCTTCAACCATTCGACAGATCCGCCTGCACAGAAACCTCATTGATGATGCATTTAGACGAAACCAGGTCAATCGCGACTTATTTATGCGCATCCTTAAGGCACCATACAACCTATCAGCACAACTCCAGCGTATGAATAGATATGGGATTCTGGGTAGCTACCTACCCGAATTTGGCAAAATTGTCGGCCAAACACAACATGATTTATTTCATATTTACCCAGTAGATGTGCACACATTGCAAGTGGTGCGCAATATCCGCCGCCTGGCACGGCCAGAGATTGCTGAGCAGTTTCCAGTGTCAGCACATATTTACAAAAATCTACCCAAGCCTGAGTTGATTATGATTGCCGCTCTCTATCACGATATCGCCAAAGGGCGTGGTGGCGATCATTCATTGTTGGGGTCAGCAGACATTGCTGACTTTGCCGAGCGCCATGGTCTGCAGCCCCAAGAGATAAAACTACTGCAGTGGTTGGTGGAGAATCACTTGTTAATGTCAACAGTATCGCAGCGCGAGGACACCTCAGATCCAGATGTTATCTATAAATTTGCCAAACATTGTGGCGATCTAATGCATCTAGAATATCTGTATGTACTGACTGTCGCTGATATCAATGCCACCAATCCAAGGCTCTGGACAGACTGGAAAGGTTCATTGATGCGCAACCTCTATTTTGAAACCAAACAAGCATTGCAGCAAGGCTTAGGTATACCCGCAGACAAGTCCGCTTGGGTTGCAGAGGCAAAAAGTGCTGCCACTCGTCTGCTGCTAGAGCAAAATATCAGTGCGGAACAAGCACATAATGTGTGGTCAGACGTGGATGAAGAGTTTTTCCTGCGTGAGCGAGCCGAGGACATTGCCGCATTCACCCGAGCAATCATTGATAACCCAGAGTCGTCTCAGCCGGTCATAACCCTGCGTGATGTGGGCGTGGAAATACCGGTGGCGACCCAAATTTTCGTTCACAGCAAAGGACAGCAGAATATTTTCGCGATTATCGCCGCGGTTCTCGACAAACTTCAACTTAACATTCAGGATGCTAGACTTCATACCACCAGTGACAACCGAGCCTTTGATGTGTTTTATGTTCTCGACGAAAATGACCGCCCCATCGGCAATGACAGCGCACTTTGCCAACAAGTAGCAGAGACTTTACGCGAAGGCATTGTCGACCCGGATACTGTCAGCTTTGATATCAGCCGTCGAACACCGCGTCAGCTGAAAAACTTTACCCTAAAAACTGTTGCCTCACTGCGCAATGATGCGGAAACTAATAGTACCGTTATTGAGGTCATTACACCGGACCGGCCTGGCCTGCTTGCTCATCTGGCAACCATCTTTTTGCGCTATAATCTCAATCTATACAACGCCAAAATATCCACCTTGGGTGAACGGGTCGAAGATACATTCTATCTGACTGATCAGCAGCATAGTCCGCTGACTGATTACAAGCTAAGCCAGGAAATTCAGCAGAGTATCTGCACCGAACTAGACTCTCGCAATCAGCAGGATGTGCTCGACGCAGAAATGCCTGAAGCAAAAGTCTGGCACTAAAAAGACAGAACAACTTATGAACGCTAACTTACTTAAGCTACATGCCTATCCATTTGAGAAACTCACACAATTAAAGGCCGGCATCGAACCCCCACCGCAACTAGCTCATATTGCCCTATCAATTGGCGAGCCCAAACATCCAGCGCCCGATTTCGTCAAACAGATTCTCTGTGACAATATTGACCAGCTAGCAGTTTACCCCACTACCAAGGGCAGCCTGCCATTGCGACAAAGCATAGGCCAGTGGTTACAACAACGCTTTGATCTCAGTGCTGACCAAATTGATCCGGAGCGCCATATATTGCCTGTCGCCGGCACCAGAGAGGCACTGTTTGCCTTTACCCAAGCGTTGATTGATACCAGCGGTCCTGATCCTGTCGTTGTTTCTCCTAACCCTTTCTATCAAATCTATGAGGGTGCAGCGATCTTGGCCGGAGCTGAACTGTACTACCTCGACACTCTAGTTGAGAACGATTTTATTGCTGACGTCAGTCAGGTTCCCGAGGCTATTTGGCAGCATTGCCAGCTTTTGCAACTGTGCTCACCCGGCAACCCCACAGGTGCAGTTATGTCTTTGGAGCAGTATCAACAGGTTATTGAGTTGGCAGATAAATATGACTTTATCGTCTCTAGTGACGAATGTTATTCCGAGGTCTACTTCGACGAGAACAATCCACCGCTCGGACTGCTCGAAGCCTGCCACCAATTAGGCCGCGATGATTTTGCCCGCTGCGTGGTATTTCATAGCCTTTCAAAGCGTTCCAATCTTCCGGGGTTGCGCTCTGGCTTTATTGCTGGCGACAGCAGTATTCTCGAGGCCTTTTTACGCTACCGCACTTATCATGGCTGCGCACTGTCCATGCCTGTGCAAGCAGCCTCTATCGCCGCTTGGAGCGACGAAGACCACGTAATCGCCAACCGCAGCCTGTACCGAGAAAAGTTTGCCGCCGTCACTAATATATTGCACGGCACCCTAGCATTTACCCAACCCAGCGCCAGCTTCTATCTATGGCCACAAACACCTATTGATGACGCTCAGTTCGCTCAGGGACTTTACCAACAGCAAAATGTGACAGTGCTGCCTGGTAGTTACCTGTCACGCACAACTGACAGCGGTAATCCCGGCAAGAACCGTGTGCGCATGGCACTGGTAGCTGAGTTAGACCAATGCATAGAAGCCGCGCAGCGTATCAAACAGTATGTGGAGAGCCTGAATTAGTTATGCTGAAGAAAGAGCGTGCCGCATTTATCTTACAACGGCTAAATCAACTTTACCCAGAGACACCGGTACCTCTAGATCATAGCAATACCTTTGAGTTGCTGGTGGCTGTGCTGTTAAGTGCTCAGTGCACTGATGAACGCGTCAATAAAGTCACTCCGGCATTATTTGCCGAAGCAAACAATCCGTTTGATATGCAGCATGTGCCAGTGGATACTCTGTATCAAATTGTCCGTCCCTGTGGTCTGGCACCGCAAAAATCCAAAGCCATCTCTATGCTCTCAAAGATACTCGTGGCCGACTATAAGGGTGACGTGCCAGAGGATATGGCGGCACTGGAAACTCTGCCCGGTGTGGGCCATAAAACTGCCAGCGTGGTTATGTCGCAGGGTTTTGGTCACCCTGCATTTCCTGTAGATACACATATTCATCGTTTAGCACAACGCTGGGGACTGACCAAAGGTAAAAGCGTCGTGCAAACAGAGCGAGATCTAAAAAAACTATTCCCACGGCAAGAGTGGAATAAGCTGCATTTACAGATTATTTTCTATGGTCGTGAATTCTGCTCGGCCCGCGGTTGCGATGGGCGCGTCTGTGATATTTGCACAACCTGTTATCCCAACCGCAAAAGTCCGTTTAAAGCCCACAAGCCTTAGTGGTTTTGCTATGCTAGCCGGCTAATTCCCAAGGAACGATTACCGTGATTATATTATTTGGTATCAAAAACTGCGATACGATTAAAAAAGCCCGTCAATGGCTGGCTGAACAGGGCATCGATTATCGTTTTCACGATGTTCGAATAGAGGGTATTGAGGCTGCTACTATCGAGCACTGGATCGAACAGACCGACTGGGAAACCGTGCTTAATCGTCGCGGCACGACTTGGCGTAAATTGGACAGCCAAGTGCAAGCCACGACCAACAGAGACAATGTTACCGCCCTGCTACTTGAGCACCCAGCAATGATTAAACGTCCCGTATTAGATATCGATGGTGACATTACCATCGGATTTAAGCCTGATCTCTATCAACGTATTTTTAACCTTTAACCTTTAACCCTTTTTTGAGAGCAAGAGAAAAAGTATGACTAATTTATACAGTTTCGCCATTGGTGTTGGCAGCAAAAATAGTCGCGGCGAATGGCTAGAAGTCTATTATCCAACCCCTTTACTGCAACCAGACCCTGCCCTGTGCGATATCCTTACAACCAGCCTCGGCACGACTGTTGAAGTGGAGCCCTCCGCTACACAGCTGGCAGCCTTGGAGTCTGCGCTTGAGCAAAATGGCTACAGTGAATTAGCCGCCTCTGTGGCCCAACTGGCAACCTCTAAGCGCCCCACTGTCGCTGTGATGCTGACTAGCGACTCGGCGCCAAACTCAGTGCCGCAAGGTTATCTTAAACTACACCTGCTAAGTCACCGCCTAGTGCGACCTCATGGCACTGACTTAAGCGGTATCTTTGGTGTGTTGAAAAATGTGGCTTGGACCAGCGCGGGAGCTATTGATATTGAAGAGCTACCCGAGCGCCTACTTCACGCCCGCATAGAGGGTCAGCCGCTCATCGTCGACTGTGTTGATAAGTTCCCCAAGATGGTCGATTACATCGTCCCCAGCGGCGTTCGTATTGCCGATGCATCAAGAGTGCGCCTCGGTGCCTATGTCGGAGAGGGCACTACGGTTATGCATGAGGGCTTTATTAACTTTAATGCCGGCACTGAAGGTCCCAATATGGTCGAGGGTCGAATTTCTGCTGGTGTTTTCTGTGCTGCAGGAAGTGATATCGGTGGCGGCGCGTCGATTATGGGAACATTGTCCGGTGGCGGTAGTATGGTGATCTCCATGGGCGAAAAATGCCTATTGGGCGCCAATGCGGGATTAGGTATTCCCTTGGGCGATCGTTGCACATTAGAAGCTGGACTCTATATCACCGCCGGCACTGTGGTCACCATGCTCGATGATCAAAAGCAGGCTACAGGTAAAGTAAAAGCGCGCGAGCTATCGGGTAAAAATGACCTATTATTTCGACGTAACTCTGTTAGCGGCTGTGTTGAATGTCTGACCAATAAGAGCGCTGTTGAGCTCAATCAATCACTGCATAGCAGCAACTAGTTTCTGAGGGGAGCCCAAGCTCCCCTGTACTCAGACCTATGCTTAGACCTATAGTCAGGCGCCCAATAAGCTCTGCCCACATACCCGAACCATATTGCCGTTGATACCTGCCGCCTGCGGGCTGACAAAAAAGCCAATCACCTCGGCCACATCAACAGGCAGACCACCCTGCCCCAGCGAGGACAATCTGCGCCCCATCTGACGGGTAACAAATGGAATAGCCGCAGTCATCTGTGTCTCAATAAATCCCGGTGCAACGCCATTGATCGTAATGCCGCGCGCCGCACAGGGTAGTGCAAGAGCCTCGACCATACCAATAATGGCGGCTTTGGAGAACGCATAATTGGTCTGCCCTATATTGCCAGCAATACCACTGATTGAGGCAACACCAATAATTTTGCCGCCATTATCGAGTAGGCTAGTCTCTAGTAACGCGCTATTGATTCGCTGCACCGCACCGAGATTTATTTGCATAAGTAAATCCCATTGATGCGCTGTCATTCTGGATAACATTTTGTCGCGGGTTACACCGGCATTGTGCACAACAGCATGCAATGTTGAACTTTGAGCAGAGCAAAAGTCGCGTAGCTTCTCGGCAGCATCAGTATCGGTGATATCCAATGGCAAACTTAGGCCGTCAATAGCGTCCATCGCCGTCGCCAGGTCATCCTGCGACTGAGGCACATCTACGCCAATTACCGTAGCACCATCTCGTGCCATGGTCTGACTTATAGCCAAGCCAATCCCTCGTGCAGCGCCAGTTACCAATACAGTTTTACCCGACAGCGGCTTAGTCCAATCAGCTTTGATAGCGGCAACTGGCGCAGCAACGGTTAATACCTGAGCGTTCATAAAAGCTGACCCTGCTGACAGTAAGAACCGGACTGGTGCCTCAAGCGCCTGCTCACCACCACCATGATCAACTAGCACCAAATTGGCTGTAGCACCTTTGCGCCCAATCTCCTTAGCGACTGATTTGATAAAGCCAACCAAACCTCGCTGCACTGTTGCATGCTCAGTATTATCCAGAGCGCTGGGCTTATACCCAATTACAATCACTCGTCCAGAGTCGCTTACAGATTTAAGGTGCTGATTAAAGAAACTATATAGTTCCTCACTCTGCTGTGCTGAGGCGATTCCAGAGGCATCAAAAATCAAATGTCCTTTACCCTCCATCGCTAGGTCACATAGTGTGACGCCAGCACCCTTGATAAAAGCGCCGATGGGCTTGGCAAAAGCAGCACCCTGACTCGCGCCCAATAGCACTTGACCGCTTAAATTGTGCGCCTGCTGAGGATCTTCACGGCGCAGAGGTACTGGATCGGGCAGACCAACCGCACTGAATATTTTTTTACCCAACGATGAGTTGGCGATTTCTAGATACTTATCAGACATGTTTGTACTACTCCAAGGGCAATATGTAACAATTGTGTAAAAGTGCATCAAAGCAACCTATTCTAACCCTAGACAACTCATCATGGTTGGCCGAAATGACAATTAATCCTCCACGCCAGTCAATGGCTTTTATACCCAGTCAGTTTACGATTATTGATATTATTGTTGACTGAAATTTATAACAAAGAGATAACCACTATGACAACTATTCGCAAGGTCGCCATCATCGGTGGCAACCGCATTCCATTCGTACGCAGTAATACCAGCTACAGTCATGCCAGTAACATGGATATGCTCGGCGCCACGCTTCAGGGACTGGTGCAGCGTTTTAATTTAGCGGGTGAGCGTCTCGGCGAGGTAGCGGCTGGAGCGGTGATGAAGCATTCCCGTGATTTCAATCTAGCACGTGAGGCAACATTGAATTCAGGTTTATCGCTACAAACACCGGCATATGATGTACAACAAGCCTGCGGCACTGGTCTGGAAGCTGCGATTTTGGTCGGCAACAAGATAGCGCTCGGGCAAATTGACTCTGGTATAGCTGCAGGCACTGATACTGCCAGCGATGCCCCGATTGCTCTTAATGAAAAATATCGACATATGATACTGAGTTTAAATCGAGCCAAAACCTTAGGTCAGCGATTAAAGGCCCTCGCCAGTATTAGACCCAGTTTTATGATCCCAGCACTACCGGCCAATGCAGAGCCTCGTACCGGCTTATCCATGGGTCAGCACTGCGAATTGATGGTCAAACAATGGAATATTAGTCGCGAAGATCAGGATCAACTCACCTTCAACAGCCATCAAAACCTTATGGCCGCTTACCAACGAGGATTTTTTGATGATTTGATAAGTTCCTTTAACGGTGTTGAGCGAGACGGCATTATGCGTGATACACCGCTCGAGAAATTAGCCCAACTAAAACCTGCTTACGATCGCGAAAATGGCACCTTAACTGCGGCTAACTCTACCACTCTGACCGATGGTGCAGCTGCAGTACTATTGGCCAGCGAAGAATGGGCTAACCAGCACAATCTGCCTGTTCAAGCCTATCTCACTCATAGTGAAGTAGCTGCAGTGGATTTCTACAGCCAAGGTGAACAGAGTGAAGGCCTGCTGATGGCACCAGCTTACGCTGTGCCAAGGCTGCTCGCTCGGGCGGGCATAAGCCTGCAGGACTTTGATTTCTATGAGATTCATGAAGCCTTTGCGGCGCAAGCGCTATGCACTATGAAAGCCTGGGAAGATGCGACTTTCTGTAAGGAAAAACTCGGTCTTGAGGCGCCACTGGGCAGTATTGATCGCGCAAAACTTAATGTAAACGGCTCCAGTGTCGCTACCGGACATCCATTTGCCGCGACTGGGCCGAGAATAATGGCAACTTTAGCAAAATTATTGGAACAAAAGGGGGGCGGCCGCGGTCTTATTTCTATCTGTGCTGCTGGCGGTCAAGGAGTGACGGCGATAATAGAGAGGTAATCGCCCCACAACCAAGGAAAACCAAAGGCAATCAGTAGCACGCTAACCGGTTTTCTCCCCCTAGGGGCTCTACGTTTGTCGAAGTGGGGCCCCTTTTTTATTTCCCAGGTATTTTATGCGCCGCGTATTATGTCGCCTGCGAATGCTACTTTTTCAATCTTTGCTCTATTATTATAAAATCGCTTAAAAAGCCTATTTTCTAGCATTTTTATCGATAAGTTCGGCGAACGTCGGCAAAAGTGCGATAGGCAATGTGTGTCCCATACCCTCAAAAACAACTAATTCAGCATGAGCAATATGCTTGGCGGTATCGATACCGCCACTCACTGGTACCAACAAATCCTGCTTACCATGAATAATGAGAACCGGAACTTTAATGCTTTTCAGCAACACGGCGCGCCCAGGCGCTGTACGAATCGCAGCAATTTGGCGTAGATAACCGGCTGGGTTACTGGAGCGTCTAGTTTCCGCCTTGATCAATGCTCGAACTGCTTCATCGCTCATCGGGTAAGCTGGGCTGCCAATCATTTGCCAGGTGTCCACCGCATTATCGAGGGCCGAGCGGTGCTT
>CBFHVP010000037.1:15966-17735 GCA_965659315.1 uncultured Porticoccaceae bacterium
TCATCGCTCATCGGGTAAGCTGGGCTGCCAATCATTTGCCAGGTGTCCACCGCATTATCGAGGGCCGAGCGGTGCTTCGATACCGGCCTAGTCATTTGACGAGATACTTTAAGTGAGGGCATGCCCTTGCCTCGCTCGCCACTGGTCGACATAATCGAAGTAAGAGACAGTATGCGCTCAGGGTACAAGCCCGTCACCAGCTGACTTATCATTCCGCCCATGGACATTCCTACAATATGCGCCTGCTGAATATTGAGGGCATCGAGAACACCCACCGTATCCGCCGCCATATCATTGAGGCTATAGGGTGCCGTGACAGGAATCCGCAAATAATAGTGCAGCACAAGACGCAGAATACTTGGCGCTCTTACGCCCTCCATTTTATCTGTAAGACCAATATCTCGGTTATCAAAGCGAATAACACGAAAGCCCTTAGAAACTAACAGCTCGCAGAATTCCATTGGCCAGCGCACCAGTTGGTTATATAGGCCTGCGACCAGTAAAATCACCGGATCGGCAGGGTCACCATAATCCTCATAGGCCATGCGGAGACCGTTAGATTGGAGAAATTTGGTGTTGGACTCAGCCATTTTATAATCCTTCTAAAACGCGTTTTTTGCTCTAACTAGCAATAGGTGATAATCAACAATATCAGTTTACGAAAGACCAAAATATACAAATCATGTAACTATTTTGTTGCTTTTTATCTCAACAGCTTTGCCTGTCTGCAGGCACTAAATTCGCCGTAGACCGATATCTTTGTTGCAGAGGGAAAGGATTACTCCAAGCTGGCAATACCAATCGCCTGCTCTCCCGCACCAACATACAATAGGTATTTTTTCCTGTCAGAATCAACAAATAAATAGGGGTCACGCAATTCATTTGCCACTGAAACTAATTCACCGCGCATTGATGGCATTGGCGCCAGACTCGCACCTTCCCAAGGAAGTTCGGGAACTAGGAGTTCAACCGCCTCTGTGGCCCGCCAGCGGTTCCAGTTAGACGCGGATAAATCAACCTGCGATAAGAGTATTCGCTCTGGTGCCTCTCCCACTTTCGACCAGGCAACGGTCAAACGATCGCCCTCTAGCATCACTGCCGCATGACGTAAATTAACCTCAAATAATGATTTATCTCTCGGCGTGTAAGGCCCAAGTATATTGTCACTGCGAAATAAAATACCCAGTGAACTCAATAAGTAATGCTGATCACCATAGGCAAAATAGCGCGTATTAACCGCAGTCACGGTTGTCTCGGTGGCAGTAAAATTTAGGCCATCTTCAGAACTGGCAATACCGGTTATCTGGGACAGGCTGTCTCGCTGGCCGTGAAAAAACATAAGTATGCGCTGATTCCGGTTATCTACGACGATATCGGGGCTGGCAATATGCGGGGCTCTGGTTTGACTCACTGCCAATCCGCGATCTTTGCGTCGCTCTCGGTCAGTGACCAATGCTTGGTAAATGGCGAGCATACTATCTCGCACAATAAAAATAGAAAAGTTATCCCATAATTCGGCAAGGCCAGCCCGTACTGATAGAGCAGGTACTTGATTGACGGGAAAACCGGACTGCTGCAAAGATAAAACACCTGGCTCATACACTGTCCAGGGGCCTTCGATCAGATCGGCGTAGGCCATGCGGATAAAATCACCTTTATGGTGGGAAAAATACAAATAGTATTTGCCAAGTGGCTGTTCAACCCAGTCAGGCACGCGAATCATAGTCGGGCCGTTGATATTGATATACCCCTGAGCCTCTGCCAGTGCG
>CBFHVP010000038.1:0-17408 GCA_965659315.1 uncultured Porticoccaceae bacterium
TATTGCCGATGTTATTTTGCAACGTATGGGTGAAACTCAGTATCAAAAAAGAATCAATGGTAGAAACTATCTGGTGGTCGAGGTGCAGTATGCATTATTCCCTCAGGTAGTAGGAAAACTTGATATTCCAGCACTGCGATTTGGTGCCTATGAAAGTGCTAGCGGCGGTCAATTTGGCATGTTTTCTAATCGTGGTTCGCGAATATTTCGCAACACTGAAAGCAAAACTATCGACATTATGCCAAAACCCGCCCATATAGCCGCAGACCAATGGATGCCAAGCACTGAGGTACAGCTTATCGAACAATGGAGCAGCGATCTGACCGATCTGACTGTCGGCGAACCCATCACTCGAACGATAGCGATCAGTGCCAAAGGATTAACCGGCGCACAGATATCACCGCTACCAATAACGGAAAGTGACGCCTACAAAAGCTATCCCGACCAACCTCAACTCGAAGAGACAGTTAACGACGGCACAGTGATTGGCACTCGCACCGAAACCATGGCATTGGTACCCAATCGCGCTGGCCAGATTACGTTTCCGCAGATCAAGGTGCGCTGGTGGGATACGATAAATCAACGTATGCAAACCGCAGTATTACCGAGCAAAACAGTTGATGTAACTACGGCGGTCAACCAACCGGTCACGGGCTCACTCAATGAGATATCAACACTGCAAGTGCCCCAGACAATACAACTTCAAGGGAGCAATACAGAACAAGTGCCCAACCCACTGATCAAGTGGTCTCTGGCGTTAAATGCCTTGCTGATTGCAGCCCTAGTCGCCCTTTTTTTAATGCGTAAAAAGTCCGCCAATTACACTCGCCATCAACAGGCTGAACAAGATGACGTGGTATTGCTCAACCTTAAGCAGAAACTCAGGGCCATTGAGATAGAAGCCAAACATAATAATCTGCCTAAATTGCGAGATGCTATTTTAAGTTGGGGTAAAAGTTTGTTCCCGGAGCTAGTCACTTTCAAACAGCTGGCTACGCTTCTTGGCGATAGCGAACTGCAAGCATTACTTAATCAGCTTGATCGCCAACTCTACAATAATAAAAGTGAGACCAGTTTGGATATTTCTGCGTTAATGGAAATGCTGAAGCATCACACAACAAAAGCTGGTACTGGTAACTATGCAAAAACACAGCAACGTGAGCTAAAACCACTCTACCCACAATAATCTGCCAAACCGATTACAACTCAGATTACATAGATTAAACATCTGGTGCCACCAAAGCATCAGGTATAGATTTTTCTATCGTGACCTATCAACATAAATAGATTTATGATTTTTCTGGATTCATTTTTTACAGGGCAATTGTTAAATCAAATATCAAGTTATCACTATGAAATTATTTTGGCCAATAATTGAAAACCTGCCCAACATCAAACTTTTTTGGACTACTCTCTAGAGAGAACGATTTCCTTTTTTGTTCGATAGGCGCGCCTAAATCGGGTTTTATTGGCGTTCACTTGCAACCCACTTTTAAACAGGAGATAGCAATGCCTTTACAACATTCCATTTCAACATATAAAAAAAACATTATGAACTAACATTAAGACGTAAAATCAAGCCCCAATATATCAAAAGTAGATTGTCAAAAAGTGGAGGTTTTGGGTTTTTATTTCATGCTACTAGCTGGGACACATTAGATCTTGTTTTTGATAACGTCCCGCCAAAGTATCAGATAGATGAGCAATTATTATGGAATACACCACCATTTATTGGTTCGCCTATTTATGAAAATGATCAGGTTATCGGTGCCAATATTGTGATGCCTGTCCCCATTGATCTATGGATTCAAAGGCCAACAATGATAAAGGAATTCCGAACAAAACAACTGTTTCCTGCACTTCAGCTAGCACAGCAATGTGGTTTGAACATGGTAGCATTGGGAGCTTCCACCCCCTATGCCTGTAATTATGGAAGATTGCCCCGACCCATTGATACGCCCTTTATCACCACTGGTCATGCGGCCACCGCAGCCATGCTAAAGAAATGGGCTATTAGTTCTTGTCAGAAAACAGATTTGGTCTTCAATAATATCTCACTGGCGGTATTTGGTGCTGCAGGTCGGTTGGGCGAGGCAGTGAGCCATTATATTAGCCATGGTATATCGCCTAAAGAGATTGTCTTAATCGATCTGCCAGATAAGGTTAACTCTCTGAAGGACTTGGCAACTGATATACAAAATCATCCGTCTCAAAATAAAACCAAAGTCTCTGTTGTTGGATTAGTCAAAAATCAACCCTTACCCAGATTTGATGGTGCCATATTAGTTAGCAATAATTCGGTACCCTACCTTGATGCGGATAACTTACGTCAAGCTAGATTCTGGATTGATGATTCTCATCCGCGAGCTGCGAGTGTTGTCGCAGAGGAAAGTACTCAAAAGGAAACACTTTATATTGAATGTTATGCCTCTGGTCCTAAAGGATTGAATACCGATGCAGCATTCAAGTTACCATCGACAAATGACTGTTATACCTGTTTTGCTGAAGGCTATATTGCTTGGAAAGAGAAAATAACCAGCGATTACATAACCGGTATTCCAGAAGTCTCCAAAATTATTAATGTTGCTTCTTTACTTGATAAATATAACTTTACAACCGGATCATTTTTTACGAAAAATGGAAAAATAATAAAATGACTTTAAAGCTCACATATCCTCTCGACAACCGACTAATAAAATTGGCGGGTTACGTGGGCTTTTGTAGTCATTTAGCGTATTACTCTATCTGGGTGTATCTGATACCGCAGCCTTTTGATAGCCTTAACTTGCGACTATCGTCTAGCTTGGTATCAGTGCCTTTAATATTAATTGATTATTGGCCAGACCAATTAAAACGCTGGTTGCCGGTTTATTGGCATCTATTTCTAATGTACGTGCTGACAGTAACCTGCACCTATTTACTGTTACAGAATAACTTCTCCACCATGTGGATGATAACTGAAGTCATGGCGATATTTACCTTAGCTACTCTTATTGATGAGTTAGCTTTACTAACTATTAATATATTGCTTGGCATGTTAATTTCCGCATCCCTTTTTATTTATCAATCACCTAGTGCAAATATTGCCATTGATATAGCCTCATTTGCTTTAATTCCTGTGATCTTGGCCTGTAGCATAATGTCAAACTTTGCAAAAAAGAAAGGTATTGAGGCAATAGAAAAAAATAACGCCATGCAGTCCCTTGCTGGCTCTATCGCCCATGAAATGCGTAATCCACTCTCTCAGATCCATGGCAATCTATATCTTATTGAGGAATTCCAGAAACAGTCCCCCTCTGATCAAAATCCCGTTGTAACAGAACATATAAAAAATGCGCAAAAAGCCATTTATAACGGCATTCAATTAATTGATGTAACCATGGACGCGATAAATGAAAAACCAATTGATAGGTCGGGGTTTATCATTCTTTCAGCGCAGGTTATCGTAAACGAGACGGTCAAAGACTATGCCTATGTTGATGATAAGCACGCCAATAAAATAACGGTCAAAGACGGTGACTTTCAGCTTTTGGCCGATCCGGTAATGGTGAAATATGTACTGTATAACCTGATACAGAATGCTCTATGGTATGTAACGACTATCCCTGAAGCAGAGGTGGTTATTTCAGTATTACCTGATTGCAATGGCGTTCATTGCATTGAGGTACGTGATACTGGGCCCGGTATTGCCCCCGAGGCTATTCCTAAGCTATTTGACCCTTTTTACACTTCAGATAAGCAAGGAGGTACCGGTTTGGGACTCTCCTATTGCAAACGTACCATGGCGGCATTGGGAGGTGATATTCATTGTCACTCATCTTTAGGGCAGTACACCGCCTTTGTTTTGTCCTTTCCCAGACTATCAGTGCCCGTCAAGAAAACAGCGACAACCGTCGCTGAGCCAACATCTCTGGCCGGCAAAACCGTCTTATTAGTTGAAGATGATCGAACAACACGAGCAATCATAAAAGACTGGCTGGAGCGCTATGGCATTGACTGTGTTGAGGCTGAAAATGGTCGGGAAGCATTGGCGTTATTTTTGACTGTTGACTGTGCGTTGATTATTACCGATCTGCTAATGCCAGTGATGAATGGTATCGACTTGATAAAAGCAATACGCAAGATGGAAATAACCGCAGACTATAATCGGGTTGAGCCTGTGCCTATTCTTGTAATAACCTCGGAGAAAGGTGATCTGTTAACCCGTGCTCTCGCGTCTGGCGCCAACACTCATTTAACCAAGCCAGTTGTGGCTGATGCACTGGAGCGCAAGCTACAACACTTTTTATAGCGCCTGAAGCTTGCAGCCTCTAGGCTATCTGCAAACAAAAACTAATGGCCATTGAGATAGAAGCCAAACACAATAATCTGTCTAAATTGCGAGATGCTATTTTAAGTTAGGGTAAAAGTTTATTCCCGAAGCTAGTGACATTAAAACAGCCGGCTACGCTACTTGGTGATAATGAACTGCAAATATTACTCGAGCAACTCGATAGTCAGCTCTACAATAATAAAACTGAAGTCAGTTTGGATAGTTTAGCGTTAGTGGCGATACTGAACCGTCATACATCACGAGCTGGGACTGGCAAATACACAACAATACAGCAACGTGAACTAAAGCCGCTGTATCCATCAGAATCTACCTAGTAACAAATTAAAGTGTATGAGCAAGGCACTTGTGACTAACAAATTCAAGTTAAAAGTTCTAATGTAAGACCTGCCGTAAATTCTTTAATTATCCTCACTTATTGTCAAGTGGCATCAGCATTAGTCGAACTACGACCATCGTAGCAATAGATTAATCTACTGTGAGTTGAAAGTAACATTTCATTGACAACAGCAAATGACACCGGTATCTTTTATGGCTTGATATTAAGATATAAACGCATCTGGACAAGACTGCTGAGTCTTGTATTGGAAGATCTATCTAATTGCCTAGTAATTAAAGTATTTGGGCTTTCATAGTAAAAAAATAGTCAGTAAGACGCTGAGTTTTATCGAGGTATGCCCGCAGATGACCAAAGCCATCAGAACAAGCATTCTCAGATTATTGGTGTTTTTCTGTCTATGCTCCACTCAGGGTACTACCCTGGCAGCAGATCCCTTAATGCTGAGAACAGCAAATAATCATCCACAGGACTATCCAACAGGATTGGCAATTAAATACATGGGCACCCTGCTCGAAAAATGGTCAGATGGCGAAATCGCGATCAAGCTGTACTCAGGTGGTCAATTGGGAGAGGAAAAAGACACGCTGGAAATTACTATTTTTGGAGGCATTGATTTAAATCGAATTAATATGGCACCTCTTAATTCAATTGTTCCGGAAACTAATGTACTGGCGCTGCCCTTCTTATTTCGCTCTACCGCTCATTTAAGAACGGTGTTGGATGGCCCAATCGGAGACGAAATTCTGGATAGTTTCGAACCCTATGGCCTTATCGGATTGGCTTATTACGACTCAGGAGCGCGCAGTTTCTACAATAATAAGCGATCTATTTATAAGCCAGCAGATTTAAAGGGCTTAAAAATCAGGGTTCAAAATTCTGCGCTGTCAGTCGCCATGGTAGACGCTCTTGGCGCCAACCCTACCACGATGGAATTTGGGCAAGTTTATGAATCCCTTTTACTAGGTACGATTGATGGCAGCGAAAATAATTGGCCGTCATATGAATCCACTGGACATTATGAAGCGGCCACACATTACACATTGACCAAGCACACAATGATGCCTGAGGTATTGGTGATGTCGAAACACCGCTGGCAAAAACTCACAGAGCAGCAACAGCTACTTATTCGCCGTGCTGCAAAGGCATCCGTGCCCTACATGCGCGAGCAGTGGGATAAACGCGTCGACATGTCGCGCCAGAAAGTTATGGAGGCTGGCGTAAAGATTATAGAAAACCCAGATTTATCGTATTTTTCCGACGCGATGACACCTGTATATGAACAATTTGTTATCTCTGAGAAAATGCGCTATCTCTTAAAACGCATACAGGAAACCAAGGTAGGATCCGATTCATGAGTATGCAATCTGGTTTATCAAAATTGACTATATTTACTCATCGGCTTGCACGCACGGCGATAGTTATATCGGCTGCCGGACTGGTACTTATGACGCTGATAATCGGCTGGCAAGTATTCGCTAGATACGTACTTAATGCCAGCCCTGCATGGTCTGAATCTTTAGCATTGTTGCTGATGCTTTATTACATAATGCTCGCCGCAGCAGTGGGCGTTTACGAAAACTTTCATCTGGGTCTGAAAATACTTATTGATTCAGTGCCAGCCAATATCAAGCGTAGATTAGATATTTTCATACATCTGCTGATTATCATTTTCGGAATAGCAATGCTGATCAATGGTATTGAGCTAGCTAAATTCACTGCTAATCATATTATTCCAACGATGGGCATTTCCCGCGCAGTAGCTTATTGGCCTTTTTCTGCTGCGGGTTTATTTATCAGTATCTTTGCACTGGAAAAAATATTGGTTGCTATGTCATCTAATAATCTCCATCAACGACCAAACAATATACAAATCTTATAGAACGCAACTATGGAATTAATACTACTTTTTGGCACATTATTTATTCTTCTTGCACTTGGTGTACCCGTTGCCTTTTCACTTGGCCTCGCGTCGCTAGCCACTATGGCCTACCTCGATATTCCTTTAGTCGTGGCATTTCAGCGCATGGCGGCTGGGATGAATGTGTTTGCCTTGATGGCGATTCCATTCTTTATCTATGCCGGCGAATTAATGAATCAATCCGGCATTGCCGAGCGTCTGGTTAAATTTGCCTACTCTCTTTTAGCGAGAATAAGAGGTGGACTGGGGTTAGTAAATGTTGCCTCTAGTATGATGTTTGGTGCTATATCTGGTTCCGCGGTCGCAAGCGCCTCTGCTATGGGTTCCACTTTGATTCCGATGATGCAAAAGCAAGGCTATGACGCTGACTATTCAGTAAATGTAACCGCTACAGCGGCCACAACAGGACTACTGATTCCACCATCTCATAATATGATTATCTACGCTGTTGCCGCAGGCGGTGGCGTATCTATAGGATCATTGTTTTTGGCGGGAATAATCCCGGGTCTACTTTTGGGCCTTGGTCTTATGGTTGCTACTTATCTAGTTGCAGCGAAAAGAGGCTATGCCAGTGGCGAATTTCCTGGCTGGGGAGAGGTGCTTCGACACTTTGCAGGCGCTCTGCCTGGCTTATTAACTGTATTAATTATTCTTGGCGGTATTCTCTCCGGAATTTTTACAGCCACTGAGTCTTCAGCTATAGCCGTCATTTACACTGTCCTTGTAGCCGTTTTTATATACCGTTCTTTAGACTGGCAAGGCTTTATAACCGCAAGCGTTAATGCAGTAAAAACCACCTCAATGATACTTCTTATCATAGGTACCGCTGCTTCCTTTGGATGGTTATTAGCCGTAATAGAAGTACCCAGCCAGTTATCTGCTGCACTACTAGAGATATCGGATAACCCACTTATAATATTGCTGATCATAAATTTGGCACTACTTATGCTGGGGACATTTATGGATATGTCTCCTCTTATCATTATCACTACGCCTATTTTTCTGCCCGTTATGACAAGTATTGGGATGGATCCTACACAGTTCGGGATTATGCTCATTTTAAATCTAGGCCTAGGCTTAGTCACACCGCCGGTGGGTACCGTTCTATTTGTTACCTGCGCGGTAGGTGGAATTCGTATTGAGGATACACTGCGTTCTATATGGCCCTTTTATATCGTATTTATAGCTGTTTTAGCACTGGTTACTTACCTGCCTAGTACAACATTATTCCTACCCAGTTTAGTTAACCAGTAGCGTTTTGAGCCAAAAATTTATGCCGCAACTAAACACCAAAAATCTTAAGAACAGCATCAGTGACTTAACAGATCGCGAGCAAACTATCACCAGCGGCAATTATGACCGGGCACAAATTCAACCTGGAATAGTTCATTTTGGCGTCGGTAATTTTCATCGTTGCCATCAGGCAGTGTATATCGATAAGCTTCTTAATCAAGGAGTTAAGGATTGGGGCATCATTGGTGTATCCATGCGCTCCACAAAAATTAGAGATGCGCTAAAATCACAAAATTTTCTCTACACTGAAGTTACTCTAGATACACAATCCACTTTTCGAATTATTGGTTCTATTCTCAATATTTTAGTGGCGCCAGAAAATCCCACTGCGGTTATTAGTCAGGTGGCAGAAAATCAGATCAAACTAGTAACAACCACAATTACTGAGAAAGGCTATTATTTATCTTCTGGTCAGATCAACCAGAGTCATCCCGATATCGTTGCGGACAAGACCTGTTTGGAGAACCCGCGGACAATCTATGGTTATTTAGCGGCTTCTATTATCCAGCGCGGCATCCAAGATGCAGACCCCCTGAGTATTATCTGCTGCGACAATATACAGGCAGGTGGGGAACATTTGCGAGCAGGAGTATATATGCTACTGCAACGACATGCACAGCACCTCTTAAGCTGGGTAGAAGAGCATGTGAGCTTTGCATCCTCAATGGTAGATAGAGTTTCCCCTGCTACAGATGACAGTTTGAAAAGTCTAGTCCACTCAACTGTCAAGCTAAAGGATGTATGGCCAGTATCTGCCGAGCCTTTTAGTCAGTGGGTAATTGAAAATAAATTTGCCGGACCGAAACCTGCTCTAGATAGAGTCGGCGCCATATTTGCTGACGATATTTCGTATCACCAGCAAATGAAACTACGGTTTCTTAATGCTGGCCATTCTATTATTGCCGTATTGGCTTACTTAACTGGGCATAAAACAATTCATCAAGCATTAGAGCAGCCATGTATTCTTCAATTTGTACAAAGGGCTCTTTGCGAAAACATCTTGCCAGTGACTGAAATTCCGCAAGGTTATCAAGGTAAAAATTATATTGCTGAGGTGATTCAACGCTTCCAAAATAGCGCCTTACCGTATTTTGCACAACAGGTTAACAGTGATAGTTCCCAAAAAATCATTCTTCGCTGGTTTCCCAGTATTGATAATGCGTTGCTGAAAAATACTGATACTGCGTTTATGAGTTTTATTGTCGCCGCTTGGGTTGTATATGTGGAGCGAGCGTTGGATGTTAATGAGCTCAACGATCCTTTGGACCATCATCTTATGAAGGCTAATCAAAATGGTAGCCAAACGGTTGAGCAATTTTTAACAATTATTGGCGCTAGCCACTTCAATTTTACGGCTTCTACGCGCTTTATGACTGATGTGACTGATACTTACCAAACATTAACGGATACCAATATTAGCAATGCTCTAAGCGATTTCTTAACGAGAAATACATCACAGCCCAAGGAATTAGATCATGCGTGAATCATGGCGATGGTTTGGACCAAATGATCCCGTCAGTATTGCCGATATACGGCAAACAGGGGCCACCGACATTGTTAGTGCACTGCACCATGTGCCAATCGGTGAAATATGGCAGATTGATGAAATCCGTAAACATCAACAGTTAATTGAATGTGATAATAAACAGTACAGTCCTCTCAACTGGTCTGTCGTAGAGAGCATTCCGGTACATGAAGATATTAAATTAGGTCGAGATGGGCGCCAGATCTATATCGACAATTGGATAAGATCGATGGAAAATCTTGCTTCGTGCGGTATAAAAACCATCTGCTATAACTTTATGCCAGTTATTGATTGGACTCGAACTGACCTTTCTTATCAGTTAGATACAGGCGCCTACGCACTACGATTTGATCAAAGAAAATTTGCTGCATTTGATCTGTTTATTTTACAAAGAACTGATGCTAAAGCTGACTATACAGACACTGAGATCTGCGATGCACAAGATACCTACAATCAGATGTCAGCTAAAGAGTGCGATCAGCTAACCCGAAATATCATCTCAGGTCTGCCAGGCAAGATGACCGATAGTTACAATCTTGAAGATTTTAGACAGGCCTTGGCCCAATACCAGCATATTGGTGAGAGTGAACTACGGGCTAATCTCAATAATTTCCTTGACCATATATTACCAATCGCTGAGGCTCTCGATGTAAAACTCGCGATCCATCCAGATGACCCGCCCAGAGATATGTTTGGTCTACCCAGAATCATCTGCACTGCCGCTGATTTGGATAAATTATTTATACAACAACCAAGTCCTGCCAATGGTATTACACTCTGCGTCGGCACCTATGGCAGTCGACCAGATAACAATCTACCAGCGATGGCGCGCCGATTTAGTAGCCGGATACATTTCGCCCACTTGCGTGGTGTTCGTCGAGACCCAGATGAGCAGCGCTCTTTCTATGAAGCAAATCATCTAGACAGTGATATTGATATGGTTAGTGTGATAAGCGAATTACTCTCTGAAGAGCATAAACGAGCGCAGGCTGATGAAACAGCAAGGACAGAGATCTTTATTAGACCTGATCATGGTCATCAGATGATGGATGACATAGGAAAAACTATAAATCCGGGTTATTCGGGCATTGGCCGTCTCAAAGGACTTGCTGAAATTCGCGGTGTGATTAGAGCATTATCGGCTCTGAATAAACCAACTAGCCAGTAGATGCCATAAAAAGACCATAGCTATGCAATCCCTTCGCATGCCACTAATGAGGTGCGCGGGTACTATAGTTGTTACTTTTCTATAACGGCTTCAGAGCCCTGCGCTGTGCAATACCAATTTTTTTATTGCGAGACTTGTCTGGCTATGCGCTTGTATAAAGCCATAAAACTAGGGATTAATAAAGTGGCCACTGTTACCAACAGAATGCTAGCTGTAATAGGTCGCTGCCAGAGAAAATCATATGTACCATCCCAGATCAGCAGCGCTCGCCGCAGATTATCTTCCAGCATACCACCGAGGATAAACCCTAGCAGCATCGGTGCTAATGGATAATCCAGAATTCTAAACATCAAAGCGACAACACCCACTACCAACATAATTGACAACTCAGCTGGGTTAAACGATACCAAATAAACACCCATCAGAGAGAGAAATAAAATAATAGGTGTAAGAAATTGACCGGGTACCTGCAGTAGTCTAGCTATGTAAGGAATTAAGGGTAAGTTAAGTACTAACAATATAACATTCCCTACATACATTGAAACAATCACCGACCAAAAGACCGTTGGATTATCAATAAATAGACGCGGCCCGGGCTGCACGCCATAGGACAATAAGGCACCTAACATTATTGCTGTGGTAGCAGAACCTGGAATACCCAACGTCAAAAGTGGCACAAAAGATCCCGTTGAAGCAGCATTATTTGCCGTCTCTGGCGCTGCTAAACCAATAGCACTGCCCTTGCCAAACTGTTTCTTCTGATCATCTGATGCTAGGTTGCGTTCCATTCCATAGCCAAGAAAGGAGGCGATCGTAGCACCTGCACCAGGCAAAATACCTACCAAAAATCCCAGCAATGACGAGCGCCCAACAGGTGCAGCTATCTCATTCACCTCTCGTCGTGTCAGCTTCAGGGAATTAAAGTTAACCTTAGCCAATTGTTGAGATTCATTGTGGTTGGATTTGGACTTACCCTTGAGAACAACAGACAATGCCTCCGCAAGTGCAAATGTGGCCATGGATAACAGCAAAAAACTGATACCATCAGACAACTCGGGGTTACCAAAAGTCAATCGCTGTACCCCCGATGGATCCTCACCGATAGTGGCAAGCATCAATCCAACCAATGTCATCAAAATGGCTTTAAGAACCTGCCCCTCTCCTGAAAATGCGGCTACTGCGGTACATCCAAACACCATCAATGCAAAATATTCAGAGGATTGAAAACTTAAGCTGATACTAGCCAGAAAAGGCACGAAAAGCAGCAGTAAAACGGCCCCAATAGTACCACCAGCAAATGAACTATAAGCGGCAATTGCCAACGCTTTCCCAGCATGCCCCGATTGAGCCATGGGATATCCGTCGAATGCCGTTGCCACAGCACCTGACACTCCGGGCGCATTTATGAGGATAGCGGATGTTGAACCACCGAACACAGCACCATAATAAACACCTGCTATCAGTATTAACCCAGAGGCGGGATCTAAACCGTAAGTAATTGGTATCATTAAAGCAATGGCAGATACGGGCCCAAGTCCCGGCAACATGCCAATAAATGTTCCGGCAAAACAACCAATTAACACCATCATCAGATTGATTGGTGTAAAGGCCGTATTCAACCCAATCAGAATACCCTCTAGCACATTAGCTCCTCAACTCTCGGTAAAGCATGCCACTATCAAGATAGAGGCCAAAAATTTGGGTCAATATAAACCATAAAAGCAGTATCAAACCCAATGATACGCAAACACTTAATAATAGTCGGCGCTCGCCTAACAGCATAAAAGCTATCTGTAAAAACAATACACTAGCCAACACAAAACCTAGATAATTGAATGTTGTGACATAAACTGCCATCAGCAGTATCAAAGCCAGCATTGGTTTCCAGCCGATGTGGCTCAATTCATCTGAAACAGGTTTTGCGTCCGAATCAAATACAGAAAAAAATACCAGTAATATGGAAATAAAAATTGCACTTACACTGAGGAATATGGGTAATGATCTTGAAGTAAAGCCAACCTCTAAATCAAATGGATCCAGCGGAATGTCCATAGAACTACGAAGATATATAAGCGAAAAAACCAATAATATGAAAGCGCCCAATCGATCTTTGTTGTCAAAAAAATACATCATTTTTCTAATAACCCCAATTCATCAAGAAGCTCTGATAGATCTACTTCCTGCATAGCGAGAAATTGCTTAAAGTCTGTCCCACTTAGATGCAGGGAGGACCAACCTCGAGCCTCGCGTAATTGCTGCCAACCTTCAACTTTGACAAGATCCTCAAGGAGACTTCTATATTCGTTAATATCATCTAAAGCTATACCGGGCGGTGCAAAAAAACCTCGCCAATTTGCAAATACTGCATCAACATTTTGCTCCTGTAGTGTGGGTACATCTGGAAATAACGACAATCTTTCCGGTGCAGTGATAGCAAGAATTCTCACTTCCCCCTGCTTAGCTAGCGTCACTGCTTCACTAAGCCCAGTCGACAATATTTGAGACTCTCCCGATAAAAGTCCGACCATGGCCTGACCGCCTGCATTGTAAGGGATGTATTTGAGACGGCTTACATCAAGACCGGATTTAGAAAATGCTAATGCAGCAACAACATGATCGGTACTGCCCCGTGATGAGCCTCCAGCAATATTCACTCGACGATAATCTTTGCGATAATCATCAATTACATCTCGCCAATCAATATAGGGGGAATCAATACGCACAACAAAGGCGCCATAGTCAGCAATCACACTGGCTATGGGGGTCAAATCATTGTAGTTGTTAGGTATCTTTTTAAGTAATGAGCGTAAAATAAACGACGCGGAGTTGACCATCAGAGTATTTGTCTGTCTTGGTGCAGTATCAATCAAATAGGCAATAGCTCTGCCGCCACCGGCACCAGATAAATTCTCATAGGATGCTGTTTTAATAATACTCGAACGAGTTAACGACTCACCAACCGCTCGTGCGGTCATATCCCAGCCACCTCCTGCACCACCAGGAATCAAAAAATGTATGCGCTCCTTCGCACCAGCAACACCACAAAATATCAAACTTGATACCGCGATGTATAAAAAACAGTATTGTCTAAGACTCATCATTGTTGCACCAAAGGTAAAATACGAGATTCATAAGCACTTTGTAGCATATCCAATTTTTTATGCCATAGTTTATATCCAACTACCGGCTGTTCATCGAATTGCATCCAAGCTGTATTAGTGTTTGTAACCATCGGCCACTGTGGGAGATTGGGGCCATTGGGATTACCTGTTTTAACAAGATTAATTATATATTGGCGCATGGCATTGATAATGGGGATGTTGTTAGCACGAAAAAGTGGCCTCTTCTGCCAGGAATGAGGCGTCCCACGCCAATGATGCCGCTGTGTCGGCGGCACATAGCTCAATAGATATAAGTATCCCGGTTGATTCACCAGTGCCATTTGCTGAGAGGTATACCTAGCAGCCAAAACATATCTAAAGTCACCAAACAGTTGTCTTACCTGAGGCTGGTAAGCGGCTTGACCTTCAATATCATACAACACACGAATATCGGCAGTATGAGGATGGGTTTGCTCTAGCAATGAGGCAGGGGTAAGTCCCTCATCACCATCATAGCTGTGGCCATCGAAGGAGTTACCGCCACTCATATAGGGCACAGCATATTGTCGACCCTGACTAAATAATATTCCCGGCTCTTCTGGCAATGTAATGCCATCGACGATGGGATAGTGGTACCCGTCGAGCGCATTAACTAAATTGTTTGCAGTGATTGCACGCAACGTCTCAGCCGTTATTGAATCGACTGACTCTCCCATTGCGCGCGCTAAAATCGTCGCAGACACATCTTCAGCGGAGGGTGACCCCGCTAGGGGAACAACTGATTTGGTTCTTGGCAGTGCTGTTGTTCCGTAGCCACTCTGTGAGATAGCTGCACTGAAGAGACCCTTTGCCTGTGGCATAACCATTAGTGATTGGACAGCATGGCCACCCGCCGATCCACCCATAATAGTAACTCTGCGCTTATCACCGCCGAAATATTTAATATTGCGATGTACCCAGCGCAAACCTGCAACAATATCCATTAGGCCATAATTGGCGCCTTCACTTGCGTCAAGAGCACTATGAGCAAAAAAGCCTAAAGCGCCTATGCGATAATTTAGGGTAACGAGAATAACGCCATCCCTATTCCACAATGTGGCATCGATTTGCTCATCGGAATTTCTCATCTTCCTAGAGCTGTAGTATGCACCTGTACCAGAACGGTAACCTCCACCATGTATCCAAACCAACACGGGCAGAGAGCCTATCTTGTTAGACTTTGGCTTATAGACATTGAGGGTGAGACAGTTTTCATCCGTTAAATCTTGGTGTCTAGTCTGGGGACAAGCTGGGCTGGGAGATCTTGCATCAAGCGCCTCCTGCCATGCAGTCATTTGTTGCGGTGGTCGCCAACGCAATGCTTTAACCGGCGGCTGCGCATACGGAATGCCTTGAAATACCATAGAATCACCGGCAATTTTCCCGATAACAGGTCCATTCTCAATATTCACAACGGGGTTTTGTCCATCTAAAGCTTGACCAACTGCTCTTTCTCCGCAGACCATAAGTATGAAGAAAAGACAGATTATTGGTAACACTTTTAAAGCATGCATAGGAGTGCTCAGCACCTAAATCGTATTATCGACAGCACAAAAGAGCCTGTGTCGTTCATGTAACTTATTCGATAATTCCATATTGTATCTCAGGATTAATTGTTTTATAGTTAGAAATGTCACCGGTGTCACAAAATACAATTCATAATTGCTACCGGTGTCATTTTAGAGTGCTATTGTCACTTAATACAACAAAAATTTGGGAGAACTAACAATGAACGTTCTGAAAAGTATCCTTGCTATAGCTGTGGCCACCGCATACTCAAGTGTCTCTGCGCAAGACGATTCTGGTGGAAATGCTGACGCTATGCTCGAAGAAGTGGTTGTTCTGGGAACCAGAGCTGCCCTAGAAAATGCGCTCCAAACAAAGCGCAACTATGACACTATCGTAGACGGAATTTCTGCCGATTCTATGGGTAGATTCCCTGACTTAAACCTTTCTGAGTCACTGCAGCGCATAACGGGTGTTCAAATGGATTATTCCGGCGATGAAGGTGAGCGTAGATCTGGTCTTGTTGCATTGCGTGGCTTGCCCCCGGAATATGCGCTAACCACAGTTAATGGACAGCTTTTAGCTGCTCCTGAAGCAGACAAAGGGTTCTCTTTCGGAACAATTGCCTCTGAAGTCATTTCCGCTGTCAATGTAATTAAATCACCCACTGCAGATATGGATGCAGGTGGTATCAGCGGGACAGTTGATGTCATCACGAAAAAACCCTTGGATCTTCAAGATGAGTTCCTGACTCTTAGTGTGAAATCTAGTTATGAGACTAATGTTAAAGACTTTGAGCCGGGCTATACCCTCAGTGGAGGAAAAGTGTTTGACGATGGTAAATGGGGCATCGTCGGCTCACTATCTGCTTCCGATACTAACTTTAGAGGCGATACAGCACGTATTAATAAATATTCAACGTCAGATTCAGATGGTGACGGCTCAGCAGATCTATACACCCCCTCGGAAATTCGTCTACTGTCTCGTCAAACGGTTGGAGATCGACTGTCTGCGACCTTGGGATTAGAGTTCCAAGCCACAGACAATTTAAAGTTAGGGCTCAACGGCATCTATGTTTCCGATGACTATACTCATGACTGGCAAATGTTAAGGACTCGTAAATTTAAAAGCACTGAAGCTATAACCACCTCCACAAATGGCGGAGAATATGGTGAGACAGTTTCGGAGTTTCATGCAATTGGTGGCGAAGTAAGGGCGCAGAAGAGAAAAATACCTGTGCAACAGAAAGTCGAGGGCATCACTGCGGATTTTGAATGGACTAGTGATATGTGGACCGTTAGTGGCGCTATCCACGACACCTCAGCAACCTACGACTCAGTTGGATTTATGTCGCGACGTAAGATTAGTGCAGCGACAGATAACGGTATGAAATTTCTGGTAAATACAGGCAGTGGCAATATCAACAACTTTGTCTTTCAAGAAGTTGATGGCGATCTCGCCAATTTAGCCACGTATAACGGAGATGCTTGGAGCAGCACCTATGATTCAGGGCATGAGTATGACACGGATCAGTCAGAAACTGCATTTCAACTTGATGTAAAAAGGGATTTTAACGGATCGTTTATAACCAGCGTACAAGCAGGAATAAAGCATAGAGAGCTCGAACAAACCAAGATGCGTCCAGAATGGAAGCTGTCAGGGGATGATTATGATTACAGCACGATCGACAATACTGCATGCATGCAGTCAAGTGTAAACGGAAATACCTCCCCAGGTGGAGGCTACTTTATGGGATCCCTGAATGGTCAAGTCGACGACTGGTATTTCCCCGATCCTGACTGTTTCGAAACCACACTGCTAGATGGTAATCCGGTAACAGGCGACACATTTGGTGGCCTTCCCGCCTTTGAAGGAGAGTCCCTAACCAAGCGTTACAGTGATTCAGAACGCGACATTTTAGCAACCTATTTGATGGCGCGATTTGATGGCAGCAACCTATCATCAGAGCTGCCAATAAGAGGTAATGTTGGCGTCCGTTATGTTGACACTAGCCGCACGGTTGGCGCCTACAGGAAGGGCCTTGGAGACCCGATTTATTACACGGCCGATCACGACTTTAATCATGTTCTGCCCTCATTAAATCTTGTTTGGGATATCAGAGAAGATCTATTACTGCGCGTATCCTATGCAGAAACCATCGCGCGCCCTCATCAAGGTGATGATAATT
>CBFHVP010000039.1:0-17065 GCA_965659315.1 uncultured Porticoccaceae bacterium
GAAAAGTAGCCGGTATCACCAGCAAAATAAAAACGCTTCTGTGGCCCGGTAATCGCCCAAGATGACCACAGTGTTTTTCTGGTATCAGTGAGACTGCGCTTGCTCCAATGCTGGGTGGGTAAACAGTGAATAGTGGCTGTTTTAAAATTAACCGCATCACCCCAATTCATCTCTTCGACTCGTTGAATGCCCTTTTTACGCAACAGTTTGGCATTGCCCAAGGGCACAAAAAATACGGTTTCGGTGTTGCGTTTGGCAAGCTTGCGCAATGTGGGTATATCCAAATGGTCGTAGTGGTTATGCGAGATCACCACAAAGTCGATTGGCGGTAGATCTTCAAGAGCCATTCCCGGCTTAACGTAGCGGTTGGGTCCGGCAAAGGGTACAGGGCTGGGTCTGTTGGACCAAATGGGGTCGGTTAAAAAAGTCAAATTTTCCATCTGCACTAAAAATGTTGCATGGCCGATCCAAGTGGCCGTTGGCTCACTGGCCGCTGTCGCGAGTCGCAGTGAACTACCGTCGTTGGCAATGCGCTTTGGTGCGCCATCTTTACTTTTAAACGCAGTGGCAACACGGCGTGCAAAAAACGGTGCTCGCACTTTGATCGATACGCCCGGCAGGTTCTGATTGATATTGAGGTATCTACCTTTGCTATCTTGTTTGGCCGGTGCGATATCTGGCTGATTAATGGGCAGGTTGGGTTCGCTTTTAACTGGCATACTGAGTCCTAATAGCCACAGTAAACTTATGGTGGCCAATCGATAATAAGGTTTTGATTTAAACATAAGATTACTCCGCAACTGACATCAAGTTTAGCGCAAACTACCTGTTATATTCCTCTATCGCAGCTGTGTTTATGCCTGCGTAGCTGAACCGCGGGTCATAACAAAACTTGAATAGTTGCCAGCCTCTGCATACAGTGCGAATTGATAATAATAACGCCCTGCACGATTGTCACTACTTCAGTAGCATATCGGCGTTGGGCCTGTATAGAGAAGGTACGTATATGGCTGAAGCGTGGATTATAGATGCTTGTCGAACACCCCGCGGGATTGGCAAAGTAGAGCGTGGCGCGCTTACCGATATTCATCCCCAGCGTCTTGGTGCCACGGTGTTAAAAGCACTGGCCGAGCGCAATAATATTAACACTGCAGATGTCGCTGATATTATTTGGGGTTGTAATGTTCAGCGCGGTCAGAATGGCAATGATATGGGCCGTATGTCCGCTCTTGATGCTGGGTACGATATCACCTCCAGTGGTGTAACATTGGATCGCTTCTGCGGCTCAGGTATCACCACGGTTAATATGGCCGCTGCCTCGATTATGTCTGGTATGGAAGATCTGGTGATTGCCGGTGGCTGTGAAATGATGTCCGGTTATGGTCAGCTGGCCAAAGAAACCAGCCCTTTTGTCGACTCCGGTAATCTCCATCTGCGCGCTATGTATGGTCAGTCCCATCAGGGTCTCTGTGCTGATACCATCGCCACGATTGAAGACATCCCCCGAGAGGATCTCGATCGGTTGGCTGAGTTGAGTCAACAGCGAGCTGCCCATGCTATTGAGAATCGCCATTTTGATAAGAGCCTAGTACCGGTCTATCGAGATGACGGCAGTTTAGCGTTAGATAAGGATGAGTTTCCCCGTCCGGGCACGACCATGGAGACCTTGAGCCAATTACAACCGTCCTTTGAAAAGTTAACGCATATGCCTCTGGATGAAGAGGGCACCACCTACGCTAAATTAATGGCGATTAAATACCCCGATGTAGCAGTCAAACATGTGCATCATGCCGGTAATTCCTCCGGAGTGGTTGATGGCGCTGCTGCGGTTTTATTGGCGTCACCAGACTACGCAAGTAAGCAGGGTTGGAAGCCGCGAGCTAAAGTGGTGGCCTATGGCAATATGGGCGATTGTCCCGCGTTAATGCTCAACGCCCCTGTGCCTTCGGCCAAGCGTGTGTTGGCGAAGGCTGGATTGAACAAAGAGGATATTGATCTATGGGAAATCAATGAAGCCTTTGCTGTGGTGGCGGAGAAATTTATTCGTGATCTCGAATTGGACCGCGATAAGGTCAATGTTAATGGTGGCGCGATGGCCCTCGGTCATCCTATTGGCGCAACCGGTTCAGTGCTGGTAGGCACTATGCTAGATGAGTTAGAACGTCGTCAATTAAAGCGTGGTCTAGTGACTATGTGTGCCGGTGGCGGTATGGCGCCGGCGATTATTATTGAGCGTATTTAAGAGGCACTCATTATGAGCTCAACTCAATCCTTTACACCAGATAATGTCAGTATTGTAAAACGCAACCCAAAACTGGATATTGCCGAGGCGTTAAAAACCGAGTGGATGGACAACCACGTATTTGCTACGGCCTGGCTAAATGCTATGTCTATTACCTTTCCGCTGGGCGAACAGTTTTTTATTCACTCGGTGCGACATTATCGCGATCGCATTACTGACCCTAAGCTACAGCGAGAAATGAAAGCATTTTACAGTCAGGAAGCGGTGCATTTGCGTGAGCATCAGCGCTATAACGAATTACTCTGTGCCCAGCGTGGTTATGATCTTGAAAAACTTATTGGCCCTATGCGGCGGCGTATGCAGTGGGTGGAAAAAAATGTACCGGCGCGTCAGCGTTTGGCGGGTACTGTGGCGGTAGAACATATGACGGCGGTCATGGCGGAAAAAGTATTGGGTGAGGCCGATATTTTTGCCGTTGCACATCCCGCTATGGCTGAACTATGGCGCTGGCATGCTGCTGAGGAAATGGAACATAAAGCGGTGGCTTTTGATGTTTATCGCGCCATCGGTGGTACTGAAAAAATGCGTCGTGCCGCTATGCGTCGCAGTACCTTTTTTCTGATCTGGGATATTTTGCATGGCGTGCGCCATATGCTGAAGTGTGATGGAAAACTATGGAGCCCCAAAGTCTGGTTCTCTGGTCTTGCATTTTTGTTTGGTAAACGCGGCGTATTGCGTGGCACCTTAAAACTTTATCGCGATTTTTTTCGTAAGGATTTTCATCCTTGGCAACATGATAACCAGCAGTTGCTGGAGCGCTGGTCGTTGCAGCAGCAATAGTAGAAAGCGCCCGTTATCGTGCGTTATATTGTTAAATTAGCATTAAATTAATCACCGAGAGAACTGCATTATGTCAATGATTGTAAATCGCCGAGATCTGGACTTTATGTTTTATGAAGCGCTGGATCTTGATCATCTGTTGAAGTCTGAACGCTACTCTGACTATGATCGTGAATCGTTAGACGCTATGTTTGATCTTTGTCAAAGCATTGCTGAGGATGAGTTTTTGCCTTGCGCGGGCAAACTGGATGCCAATGAACCACAGTTTATCGATGGTGCAGTGGAGACTATTCCTGAAGTTAAGCAAGCGATTAATGCCTTTAAAGAAGCGGGTTTAGCCACCTCCGGCTACGATGCCGATATCGGTGGTATGCAGTTACCTTGGATGGTTGATCAGGCCTTAAATGGTATGTTTGTCTGTGCTAATAACCCGATTCATATCTATCTGTTTCTAACCCAAGGTGTTGCCAATATGCTCAATGCTTGCGGTTCATCTGCACTGAAAGAGCAGTATTTAGGCCCGTTGGTGGCCGGCGATTGGTTTGGCACCATGTGTCTATCTGAGCCTCAGGCGGGCTCATCCCTCGCGGATATTCGCACCAAGGCGGAACCTCTGGGCGATGGTAGTTACAAGCTTACTGGCACCAAAATGTGGATATCTGGTGGGGAACAGGATCTTAGCGATAATATTATTCATATGGTGCTAGCCAAGGTCCCCGGTGGCCCTGCGGGCGTTAGAGGAATCTCTCTGTTCTTGGTACCGAAAATGCGGGTTAATGCCGATGGTAGTCTCGGCGAGCACAATAATATCGCACTGGCAGGACTTAATCATAAGATGGGCTGCCGCGGGGCGACCAATACCTTATTAAACTTTGGTGAGGGTGGCGACTGTATTGGCTATCTGGTGGGTAATGAAAATGATGGTCTGGCCAATATGTTTCATATGATGAATGAAGCGCGGATTTCGGTCGGTATGTCGGCAGTGATGACAGCATTGGGCGGCTACCTTTATTCGCTGGATTATGCGCGCAATCGTCCTCAGGGTCGGCCATTGAATAATAAAAATCCGGATCTGCCGCAGGTGATGATCTCCGAGCACGCCGATATTAAACGTATGCTGATGGCACAAAAGGCATTTGTCGAAGGTGCACAGATGCTAATGTATTACAGCTCACAAATTATCGATCAACAAAAAATCTCACAGGATCAGCAACAGAATCAACGTATGAGTTTATTGCTAGATTTGCTTACACCAATCTGTAAATCTTGGCCCTCAGAATATTGCTTAGAAGCCAATAAGCTTGCCATACAGGTATTGGGTGGTTACGGCTATACCCGCGAATATCCAGTGGAGCGACTCTATCGCGATAACCGACTCAACCATATCCATGAAGGCACTTGGGGTATTCAAGGTCTGGATATCTTGGGGCGTAAGGTGCAAATGCATAAGGGTGCTGCCGTGGCCATTTTGCGTGAGGAGATACAGGCGACAATTGATGCCGCAGCGCCCTATCCTCAACTGTCAGACTATTGTGAGCAATTAACAATAACCTTTGATCAAATTGAACAGACCATCGCCGCAGTGGTAGGCTGTGACGATAAAGCACTGGCGCTGGCCAATGCCACCGTTTTTCTTGATGGTATGGGTCATGGGGTGATTGCGTGGATGTGGTTAAAACAGGCGATTGCCGCTTGTGCAGGTTTAGATAATGGCGATGCTGGCGATAAGGATTTTTATACCGGAAAGCTAGCCGCGACTAAATTCTTTTTTGCTTATGAACTACCCAAGGCTCGAACCAGTTTAGCTGTGGTGGCCGATTTGGATAGCACTTGCTACGACCTTACAGCGGAGCAATTTCTAGGTCAATGATAAAGACATTTACTCAGTAGGCTCAACGCCACTGAATAGACTGGAGGCCCAAATTGTTGCAGACCAATGTGTTTGGTGAAGTGATTGAGGAATGTTGTAGCAATCCTATCACTGGCTATTTCCGCGATGGCTTTTGTCGTACAGACAAATATGATCGCGGTTCACATACGGTCTGCGCTGTAGTGACTAGCGAGTTTCTAGACTTTTCATTATCGCGGGGCAATGATCTATCCACCCCGCGGCCTGAGTTTGAGTTTCCCGGCTTATGCGCCGGTCAATCATGGTGTCTTTGCGCATCGCGATGGCTTGAAGCCCATGAGGCTGGTTGTGCTCCGCGGGTGCACCTTATGCGCACTAACAGCAAAGCGTTGGAGATTATTCCAATGGATATTCTCAGCGCTTATGCGGCAGATCTAAATTAGTCCCACAGAGGTGAGCGTACTATGAGTTTCTATGACAAATATATCTTGCCACATTTTTTAAACTGCGCCTGTGGTACCAAGCCAATTCAATATCAGCGTGAAAAAGTCGTGCCCTTAGCCACGGGTCTAGTGTTGGAGATTGGCATTGGTTCTGGTCTCAATATTCCTTTTTACAATACCAATAAGGTGACACAGGTTTTGGGTTTGGATCCATCAGAGGAACTTAACCGCATGGCACGTAAGGTGGCTGAGGAGAAAGGCCTAGCGGTGGAATTTATTCTCGGTGGTGCCGAGGCTATAGCGCTACCAGATAATCATGTTGATACTGTATTAGTGACCTATACCATGTGCACTATCCCGCAGGTTGCTGAGGCCAATAAGGAAATAAATAGAGTACTCAAACCCAAGGGGAAATTGATTTTCTGTGAGCATGGATTGGCGCCTGATGCCAATATAGCCAAATGGCAAAATCGCATTGATCCGTACTGGGGAAAAATTGCTGGTGGCTGCCATCTCAATCGCAATATTCCCGCACTGATCAGCTCGGCCGGTTTTAAAATTGAATCGATGGAGCAGATGTATCTACCCAGCACGCCTAAATTTGCCGGCTACAATTATTGGGGCACTGCGGTCGCTGGATAAAGGCTACAGCAACATTTGTCGGTTGATTGTCGCCATCTCTTGTTCGTTCGGTTTATGACTTAATCTCGCTACCGGCATGGCCGCACGAATTTTTTCCGCGCTATCAATTAGGCATACTTCAGTTTTTGCCAATGGCCCTGAGGTAAATCCGCTGGTACCCATACCATCCTGAACACGGCTGATAAGATCGGTGTCTTCGGCATTGACTTGACGATTGATACGCCAGTTAAGGTAGCGCGCGAGTTGCACTTCACGGCGCTCATCGGGTAGGGCGTAGGGCAACTCACGGATCAATGTTTTGCCGGCGCTGATGGGAATAAATTGCATAAAGTCCATCTGTTCTGGGTAAACATCAAAAGCCAGATTGGGCCATAATCGGTAGTACACCCAGCGGCGCTGTTGGTCTGCACTTAAATGATCCAGTGCGGGCAGTATTTCATTGTAGAGTCGATTGGATAAGCTGTTTTTTCGGCTCTGGCGCACATCACTCCACATCTTATGTACATAGCCACCATCGCCACCGACCTCAACACCATAGCTATTGCCGACCAGCGCTGAGAGCCCTGGGTGGGCGATCGGAATATGCAGCGCATCCACATAGTTATCGGCAATCTGCTTCCAATTAACCTCGCGGGGACGCATTAAAACCCGCGCCAGTGGTTGCAACTCTTCAAACCGATACTGTTTAATTTCTTCACTGTAGGGAGCAAATTGTTCAGCAACGCTGGGACCATCTACACTGGCCAGTCGTACGAAAACAAAGCCTTGAAAAATTTCCATTTCTACCGCCACCAAGCCATTTTGCTTTTCATCAAAATCGACAAACTGATCGCGATAGGGCACGTTGGTGAGGTTGCCGCTCAGATCATAACGCCAATTATGATAGGGGCAGGTCAAGCGCTTGCCGCAGTTACCGGAGTCACCGTCTAACAATCTCGCCGCACGATGAGCACAGACATTGTGGAAAGCACGCACCACATTATCGTCGCCACGTAGTGCGATGATGCGCTCATTAAATAACTCAAAGGTAAAGTAATCGCCGCTATTGGGGATATTGGATAGATGACACACCAGCTGCCAGCTGGTTAAAAACAGATGCTGTTTTTCCAATTCAAAAAAAGCCTCACTGGTATAGGTCCAGCTGGGCAGGCTCTGATAATTAGTGGCGGGTTGTTTAGTAGACATGGTTATATTCTTTCCAGTGGCCGCGTAAGACAGGTTGGCCCACCTTCGCCTTTGCGACTTATTTCAAGCCCTTTATAAGTGGTTACGGTACAACCGGCATCTTCCAGGGCCTGTTTAACGGCGGGCAGATTTTCTAACATAATGGTGGTGCGCGGTGCGATAGCCAAAACATTACAGCCCATAATGGCATATTCCTGCTCTGGCACATCAACAAATGCGACACCCAATTTTTCAAGCCATGCCATAAACTCAGCGGGCATAAAGGGTCGATAAATTAGCGCGAGGTCCTGATCAATCGGTGAGATGATTGACATAAGATGCAGTACATCATCTGGATGATCCGGCTCCGGCAGTTCTACCACATAAAGCTCAACCTCTGGCCCGAGAATATCGGCCAGTTGGCGAATGCCCTCGGCATTGGTACGCGGCCCAAGCCCGACAGCGGCATGCTGTTCATCAAGCCAAATAAAATCACCCCCCTCCAATGTTCCCGGTGCGGTAATCTGCCCGGCAATACTGTGACCAAGCGCAGTATAGCTAGCGGCATTGATTGCCGCCTCTGGCGTGCGGCTGGCGCGTCCCATATTGCACAAAATCAAGCCCTTGGGGCTAACCAGAATACTGTCTCTGGTGTAGATGCTATCGATAGTGAGACTGTTTGAAGAGGATAACTCAATAAGGTTTGCACCGGTGCTACTGAGCAGAGCACGAAAATCTTCATATTCACTAATCGCCTCGGCAAGATCTGGCTTAGCGTGAAAACGCAGAGTTTGCCATTGCTCTGCAAGTATTGATTCACTGACAAAAGCATTGGCTGCACTGCGAATGGCAACTTGTTTGATGGTTGAGTATTCATTAAATTTGGACATACTTAAATCTCGTTGATGGCATCTATCGCCTTACTACGGCGTAAATTGGCATACCAATTAAAATTAACATAAAGGAATAAAACACAATCTCTGTGCCCGCCCCCCAGATGGCAAAAAACGCATATAAAAATGCCGCTATTGATAGGCCAATAGCTCTACTGCGCTGTGGACTCGGTTGGTCAGACTTAAGAAAATAAAATTCAGCGACAGCGCAAAAGGCATAGGCCATTAGGGTAGATAGAGTAGACAGCATGGCCATAAAGGTAAATGCAGCCACTAATCCTTTGGTGTAGTTTAGAAAAAGTAAAATACTCACCGCTACAGCGGAGATAATAAAGGCAAAGCGCGGTGTGCCGTTGTTACTCAGTACAGTAAAGTTATTTGGTAGCAAGCTATCTTTTGCTGCCGCCAAAGCAATATTTCCCGCAGTCAGAGCATTAGCATTCAGTGACCCCAGCGTAGAAATCAATGCACCAAAGGTGATTAATGCTGCGCCTACAGGCCCCATTATTTTTGTTGCAGCAAGAGCAAAGGGTGCAGTCGAGGTGATTAATTCCTCAGCAGGAACAACCAGTGCAATGGCAACGCTTACCAGCAGATAGATAGTCAGAATAGTCAGTACCGCAGCGACTAATACTCTGGGTATGGTTTTTTCTGGTTCAGCCATATTATGTGCCGGCACGGACGCAGTTTCTATGCCGACAAATGACCACATAACCAAGGTGGTTACCGTCGCCAGCAGAGCGGCGGGATGTAATTCGGTGGGATTAAATTCAGGTAAATTATGTGGTTGCATATGGGTAAAGCCCATCACAATCATAAACAGTAATGGCACTATTTTTAGCAGGGTCGATACCACCTGAAATTTGCTACTGTCCTCTAAGCTGCGAATATTTAGGGCAAAAATAGTCCAGATTAGCCCGAGAGAAAATAACAGTGAGAGTAGTCTGGATTGACTTATCTCGGGTACAAACACGCCGAGATAACCGATAAAGGCAATGGCGATACCGGATACGGCGGCAATGCAAGCAATCCAGTAGGTCCATGCGATCAAGAAGCCGGCAAAATGGCCAAGACCCTCGTGGACATAGGCGTAAGGTCCGCCAATTTTAGGGATACGGCGCACCAGGCGCGATAGACAGAGAGCCACCAATAGAGTACCGCCACCGGCAATCAGCCATCCTGCCATACCAAGCATACCGTAGGGTGCCAATAATGTCGGCATCATAAATACGCCTGAGCCAATGGCGCAACCCACCGCGATGGACCACCCGCGCCAAAAACCAATACTTGCCTGTGACTTATGCTTATTGACGTTATTATTATCTGACATCTCTTTTCCCCTGTAAGGGTACGTTTATACCGAGGTCGGATTTCACCCTAGACTATGCCATCGGTTGATAGCTTAAGCTGTTAATCCAACAGCTTGGCAAACTCACCGCTCTCGATCAGCGCTCGCATATCACTTGATCCACCAATCAATAGGCCATTTACAAAAATCATGGGAAATGTCGGCCAGCCAGTCCACATTTTGAGCGCATTGCGCCGCCGCCATTGGCTAAAGTAGCTGCCATATTCGAGATAGCAGTAGTCCATATCGAGTTGGTCTAGCACCTTGCGCGCGCGCTTGGGTGCCGGATTTTGTGCCATACCGACTATAACCAGTTTATTACTGCCGATGGCCTCCTGCACTTCGTTGACTATATCGGCATTATTGTCGGCAACCACTGCCTGTACGGCAGGATGAATATTTTTATTGGTAAGTACTTTTCGCGGCATGGAGAATACTCTTTATATTGTCATGAATGGTATTGATTAGCATGGTATTGATTAGTCAGCCAGAAAGGCTTTAGCAGCCTCTCTCATCTCTGCGGTGATCGGGATAGCCGACCTTGTCTCAAGATCAAAATAGACACTGGTACTGTGGAGGGAAGCGGAAAGTTGATTACGACTAATATTACGCATCTGATATTCGACGGCCATGGATTTATTGCCGACCTTAACTAATTGAGCATCAATTTCTAGCAGGTCTCCCGCAGCCACCTCAGCCTGATAGTCGATAATATGGCGCACATCGGCCCAGCCCTTTTTATCAATACTGGCCTGTTCGCCACTCCAGCCAAATAACGCGTGGAGAAAATGGTAGGAGCCATCATCAAACATGGCAATATAATGTCTGGTGGTCATATGCCCCATAACATCGCAAAGGGTAGGGTGGCAGACGCCTTTATAGACAACCATCAGCTTATTTCTCCAGTGCCAGCATATATTCTGCTACCGCCAGTTGTGTCTCGGCATCGAGATAATTTTGCGCCGGCATCGGTGGAAAGTTATCGCGCTTCTTTACGGGCGCATTAATGTACTCCACTAACCCTTGTGGATTACCGGCGTACATGGCTTGAATCACCTGCACTGAAGGGCCGATTAAGCGCCCAGTGTAACTGTGACAGCCGGTGCATACACCCAGATAGGCGATTTCACCGCGCTCTTCAGGGTGAATCACTCGAGGCTGGGCACCGCCGGCAATAAGGTAGGAGTCAATACTGTCGGTATGGGTAAAGTCACATTCGCCGTAGTCTCCGATGCCCACTGTGCGGTAGCGATGACGATTTATAATACAGCTACCTTCGCTGGAGCCAACATGGACAATATCTACGGGGCCGGTATGTAGTTCGGTAAGTGCTACTGCTTTCACTTCAGGGATGGTGTCGTAGCCATTATTCAGCATAACATTGTCGAGAATCATGGTGCGATCGGAATTCGGATCTGACTCTATATCCATGGTAATGGTAGGGGCGAAACTATGATCATTAATAATAATACCGGCGGTTTTATTGCCAGAAATAATATTGCCTTCAATAATCACATCGTCTGCCGCCATTACCAAAATGCCAGTGCCCGCTGGTATACCAGAGACAATTGAGCCGGGGGCACCAAAGTTGGCGGTATTATTATCGAGCACAAAGTTATTGCGAATAATCACATCTTCGGTAGTTTTTATCGGTAGACCGGGCGTGACAAATGCCAGAATACCACCGGTGTTATGGTGGGCATTATTGTGCTCGACAATGGCGTGGCGGCTATTTTCAATTTCGATGCCGGCAACGCTATCGAATACCTCATTGTAGGCGACATGAATATTGTCACTCATACCGATATAGATCGCGGCATCTTCAATGCCCGAGACGACATTGTGTTCCACCAGCCCGTTAGTGCCCAATTGCGGGAAGATGCCATAGATACCGGTATCGACAATCACATTATTGCGAATCTCAAAGTTATTGCCCGCCTGCCCCATAATGCCATTGCCTTTATATTGGGTGATGCGGAAGTTCTCGATAACCACATTATTGCCAGAGTAAAGAATGGCATCATTCAACTTGCCCAAGCCATCCATAGTGGCGCGTTGGCCATCCTGAATAACACCACGCAGATGAATATCATCTTTGTCGATATAAACGGTCTCAGAATAGGTACCTGGCATTACCTGAATACTATCGCCGGGCTGTGCCGCTTCAACGGCTGCCTGTATAGACTGACCCTGTTCAACGATATGGATTTTGCCTAGCTCGGTGCGCGGTGCTACCGCACCCGTAGCCTGTTGGGGTTGGTAGCCACCAGAGTAACTGGCACCACCGATTGAGTCGGTGATAATCGGTGCTTTATTGTTATGGCTACCGAGGATCCAGCCACCGGCAAAGACCACAATCAGAAATACTATTTTGCTTTTATTATTCATTATTCCTCTCCTGATCTGCTGTCAAGATGATGGCGACTGCTGTGGCTTAATAAACCCGACGGTACCCGTTGCGGAATGCTCGGCATAAAGCTCTCATCGGTTAGCGCGCCCATAAAATCTACCAACCGATCTAATTCATTGTCGGTTAAATTGGGTTCTGAGATATGCCAGTGTAACCGAAGATTCTCCCCCTCAGGTACGGCATGACCGCGGCCACCATTATAAAACTCTGTCGCTTCGCGCAATGTAGCAAATCTTCCGCTGTGCATATAGGGGGCTGTAAGCGCTATATTGCGCAGGGTAGGTACTTTAAAACCACCCCTTAATAGGGCTGCATCGAAGGTCGCCTGTGCGCCGATATCCCGCGCTAACCCCTGGGGTTCTGGTGTACCAATAACAGCCACTTGCTGATTCGTCATCAGCGGTGGAGTATGGCATTGGGAGCAGCGCGCGACAAACGAACGAAAGATATTTAAACCCTCTAATTGTTGGGGATTCAAGGCATTGGCATCACCATGGGCATAGCGATCATAGGGGCTGTTAAGCGAGATTAAAGAACTTTGAAAGGCGCTCAGAGCGGTAGCAATAGTAGCGATGACCACCGCATCATCGGCCTCGGGGAAAGCCTGTTGAAATAGCTTGGCATAGGTATCATTTTGTTTGAGATCAGAGACAAGTTGTTGCGGGGTATTATTCATTTCAATATCAGAGAACAATGGACCCAATGCCTGTTCCTCAAGGCTCTGCGCCCGAGCATCCCAAAAAAATACGTTAAGAAAAGCGCTGTTCCACAGGGTCGGTGCCGAGCGCTGATGAAGCTGTCCACTGGCACCGACACTGCGAGCCATGCCATCACTAAAGCCGCGTTCAGGATTATGGCAGTTGGCACAGGAAAGCGTTTTGTCGCCCGACAATAGCGGATCAAAAAATAGCAGACGTCCCAGATCAATTTGCTGCGGGCTAAAGCCATCGCGATGTTTTGGCAGCGCAGTCTTTAAGCCCCCGAGACCTTGCGACTGCAATGAGTCATAGAGTTGATAAAGATGGCGCAATTGACATTGGTTGTCGGCATTTAGAGCAAAACTTGGGGGGCATTGATCGGCAAGGCTAAAGTCAGTTGCCCAAGTGGCCGTTGAGCAATAGAACGCGATTGCCAGAGCAAAACAGGCTGTGATATGGGGTTTAAAATATTGCTGTAGAGATACTATGACCATTATGGCAAGGACGTTTCCGCCACCGTCCCAGCACGGATTAAACTGTCAATGGATTGCTTATCCCAACCGAGCTCGGTCAGTATTATACGGCTGTGTTCCCCCAATAAAGGACTTGGCTGAGCATGAGATGTAGCGGTACCATCAAACTGCACAGGCGGTGTGGGTACGGTTAATTCACCCATGGCTTTGGTGACATAGGTTTCTAGCGCGCCTATGGCTTGTATTTGCTCGACCCCCTCCAGCTCATCTCGGTCAATACAGGGGCCGCAGGGTATATCTGCGGCGCGCAATACTTTTAGCGCTTTTTCAACACCAACATCAATACGAGGCTTTTTAAAAATCTGCGTGATTTCGCGCATATTGCTCATACGCGCGGCCACTGATGCATAGATGGGCGTGCCGACCAATTCTGGATAACCTATCAGTGGTAATAATACTTCCCAATGGGCATCTTGCAGTGGCGCTATGGCGGCAGAGCCATCACTAAAATTAAGCGTTTGAAAGTAGTCAGATCCCGGCGACATTTCAAATTTGTCTTTATCTTTAATGGTCCGATGCATCATGCCATCGGGCCACATAAACGCTAGACAGGCATGCAGCATAGAGATATCAATATGCTGACCTTCACCGGTAGTTGCGCGAGCCAGCAAAGCGGCCGTAGCCGCCTGAGCCACGGTATAGGCAGTGACTTTGTCGCAGATAAAGGTGCGGATAAAACTGAACTGATTATCTTCTTCTGACTGCAGACTGGTAAATCCAGCCATACCTTGGATAACATGATCATAGGCAGGTTCATCGGCCATCGCACCCTGAGTGCCAAAGCCAGTAACGGCAATATAAATTAACTTGGGATTTAATTTCCGTAAGACCTCAGAACCCAGCCCAAGGCGCTGCATAACACCGGGACGGTAGTTGTGCAGTAAAACATCGGCACGGGCAGCCAGTTTTTTTATCGCCTCAATACCCTCAGCCTTTTTTAAATCGATCGCCAGAGAGCGTTTACCGCGATTGGCATTGTGAAAAAATGCAGACACGCCATTTTTTTGTGTGCCAAGCACACGCATTTGATCACCTAGAATAGGCGGCTCAACTTTGATAACACTAGCTCCTTGCGCGGCCATGGTCATAGCGGCCAGTGAGCAGGTGATCATGGTCGATAACTCGATAACTTCCAGTCCCGCCATTGGTTGACGAGCGGTCGGTGTTTGGTTGCTCATATTGCCTGCCCCACCTTGTTATTATTATTGCGTGGTTGCTTCTTCAGTCTACTTTATCGTAAACCCCAATCATTTGGCGAGTTAATGCCAGTAGTCGACCACTGGAGTGATAGATTTTACCCTCGGTATGGGCGTAACCCTGATCGGCCTCGATGGCATTGCACTGATAGTAGAGCAAATCTGCAATAGTCAGCACTGGTCTGGGGTACATAAATTCCATATTCCAAGTGATAGTGCTACTCGGCGCCCGCTTGGTCAACATTGGCAATATGGCCGGAGGCCAAGCATCAATCAGGGCTATAATACCGCTATTATCGAGTGGTTCTGTGGGATTGGCAAAGCGCATCCAGCCACTAATAAGACTGTCTTTTGAACCGCTAAACGGCATATTGTTATTGGTATAGCGAAGATCAAAGTACTGCACAAAATCCGGTAATTTGCCTTTTTCAAACACCAGCTTAGGTGCCTGCTCAATGCTTAGGGGGAACTGTTTAGCAGGTAGATCAATCGAAATCGAGGAGCGGCGTGGCAGGGTAAAACAGGCGACAATCGCTGTTTTAACCTCGCCGTTTTGTAGCAATTGCCCTTCAACCTGAATAACTGATTTTCCATAAGATAGCACCCTGTGCCGCAATTGACAGGGAAAATCAGCTTGGGTAGCACCACAAAAATGAATATTAACCGTGCGCAGATCGCGATCAGATAGATCAACCTGTGCCTCTATATGAGTCAGGACTAAAGCGGCAGTGAGGCCACCAAAAATGCTGCGCCCTTGCCCCCACTCTTTGTGGATAGCAAATTGAGCCGTGGTTTCAGCGAGTTGTTGATAATGTAGAAAGTGCATGCATTTCCCTTAGCATTGATATTTTTAGTGTCGTTAGATGCCAGTGCAGAGCAGTAGTTTCAATGTCTAAGCAGGGCTCGGTAAAGCATAGAATGAGACTCATCGGTACTCAAATTGCACCGCCTCTTTTATCGCTTAAGCGTAGTTTGACCCGCTGGCCATCAGTTGTGCTAGTTAATCGCATCTAGTCGCGATACGATTTAAAAAAATAACAATAAAGGTGCGGTCTATGGCAAGTCTACTGGCACAACCCCTCACACTACCCTGCGGAGCCACAGTTCCCAATCGTCTCTCTAAAGCCGCCATGACCGAGGGCCTAGCCACTGCCGATGGCCTACCTACAGCCGAACTCAACCGTCTCTACGGTATCTGGAGTGATGGCGGTGCGGGGATATTGTTATCAGGCAATATTCAAGTGGATAGAGACCATCTGGAACGCCCGGGCAATGTGGTGATCGATCGAGAGCCCGACGCGGCGATGCGCGCAGCTCTGGCGACTTGGGCACAGGCGGCGACGCGCAATGGCAATCATTTCTGGGCGCAGATTAGTCATGCCGGACGTCAGACGCAAAAGATTGTTAATAAGGTGCCAAAGGCACCCTCAGCAGTAAAGCTGGGATTGCCCGGTGGCCAGTTCGGTCAACCGGTGGCGATGACTGAGGAAGATATTGTCGAGGTTATTCGTCGTTTTGGACTCTGTGCGGCAGCAGTGAAGGAGGCAGGGTTTACCGGTGTTCAAGTTCATGCAGCCCATGGCTATCTGCTGAGTCAGTTTTTAAGTCCGCGCAGTAACCAGCGCACCGATCAATATGGTGGTAGTTTGGCCAATCGCGCCCGTGCGCTCTTAGACGCGGTGGCGGCGGTGCGCAAAGCCGTGGGGCCAAAATTCCCTGTCTCGGTTAAGCTCAACAGCGCCGACTTTCAGAAGGGTGGTTTTGCTTTTGAAGATAGCTTGCAGGTCGTGCAATGGCTTGAGCAGGCGGGCGTCGATTTAATTGAGATATCCGGTGGTACCTATGAGCAACCAAAATTACTTGGTCTACAGGGTATGGAAGAGGAAGAACAACAGCAGGTGGCGGAGTCGACCCAGCTTCGTGAAGCGTATTTTGTCGATTTTGCTAAAGCCATGCAGGAAAAGGTCAATGTCCCTTTAATGGTCACTGGTGGTTTCCGTCAGCGCCTGGTGATGGAACAAGCACTGCAAACCGGTAGCGCAGATATTATTGGTTTGGGTCGGCCATTATGTGTCATGACCGATGCGCCAAAGCAATTGCTTGAGGGCTTAGTTGAGTTGCCACGCTATGAGGAGTCATTATCGCTTTTACCTAACTGGTTGGCATTCCTAACTAATATAAAACTTGTCCGGGCTATGGCCGGATTTGCAGTTCAATATTGGTACTACGGTCAGATAGATGCGATTGGCCGCACTGGTAAAGCCAACACAGAGTTGACCGTATTGAAAGCCACTCAGGAGACTATGGCGCTGCAAAAAAAGCTTACGCGCTGAATTGGTAGCGCTGTATAAAGGCGCCGTTTTTTAATCTTGTTGTTGAGTCTCATTAGCTTTCGTAAGCGGGTGGATATGCAAATGACTCATGGTTGATCGATCGGTATTGGCAAGAAATCGCACCAGAATAAAGTAGATATCTAGGTCAAAGCGACTGTCTATCTCACCTTCATTCTGCGCAACTTGCGCCTGTTCTTGCAGCCTAGTGGTATTGGTGTGAAAGGTAAAACCATAATCATAAATATCATCTGCAACACTGAGTTTGGCGACATAGCGCCAGTTATTGACGAGATGATAACAATATAACTCTGGGTTTTGTGGGTCCCGCTCTTCAATTAATATCGCGTCGTCGTAGGGCCAGATTTTTATTTGGTAGTCTTTCAGTGCTGCCTGCATACGTTCATTGTAAGTGACTGCGGTTTCTTTGCCGCAGCAGGCACCAAAACATTTTTTAAGTTGCGCTCTAAAGCAAGG
>CBFHVP010000040.1:0-16078 GCA_965659315.1 uncultured Porticoccaceae bacterium
AATCTCATCAAAGCCAAAGTCAGCATAGACCTCATGCAGGAAGTCAATAAAGGTAGCCCCCTCTGACTGAATCTGATCTTCAGCACAGACAATATGACCATCCTCCGGAGTAAAAGAGCGTACACGCATAATGCCAAGCAACGAGCCGGAGGGCTCATTCCTATGGCAGGAACCAAACTCGGCTAATCGTAACGGCAAATCGCGGTAACTCTTAAGGCCATGATTAAATACCTGCACATGACAGGGGCAATTCATCGGCTTAATGGCGTAATTGCGATCTTCAGTACTGACGGTAAACATATCGTCACCAAACTTATCCGCATGACCAGACTTCTCCCACAGACTGAAATCCACTACCTGCGGGGTTTTGATCTCTTGGTAGCCCTGCTCGATTTGTTTATTGCGCATAAACCCTTCGATGGTTTTATAGATGCTCCAGCCCTTCTGATGCCAGAAGATTGAACCCGGCGCCTCTTCCTGCATATGGTAGAGGTCGAGCTTTTTACCAATCTTACGATGATCGCGCTTCTCCGCTTCCGCCAAGCGATTGATATAGGCTTTAAGTTCTTTTTTATTGCTCCAAGCCGTACCGTAGATACGCTGCAACATTTCATTATTGCTATCGCCACGCCAATAGGCACCGGCCACTTTGGTCAGTTTAAAGGCTGATAGCTTTCCGGTTGAAGGCACATGAGGACCGCGGCATAAATCAATAAAATCCCCCTGCCGGTAGAGACCAATGGCCTGATCATCGGGAATACTGGCGATAATCTCAGCTTTATACTCCTCGCCAATTCCTCTAAAAAACTCAACTGCCTCCTCCCGCTGCCACTCTTCACGAGTGACAGGAAAATCTTCCTTGGATAGCTCGGCCATACGTGTCTCAATGGCCTCTAAATCCTCTGGTGTAAAGGTACGCTCAAAGGCAAAGTCATAGTAAAAGCCATCTTCAATCACTGGGCCAATGGTGACCTGTGCCGAGGGGAATAACTGCTTAACCGCCATGGCTAATAAATGGGCGGAGGAGTGGCGGATAATATCCAACGCCTCATCGGAACGATCAGTGACAATGGCTAAAGTGGCATCCTGATCCATCATAAAGGACGCATCAACAACCTCTCCATCAACCACACCGGCAAGCGTAGCTTTGGCTAAACCAGCACCAATGTCTGCAGCGACATCGGCAACTGAAACAGGGTTATCAAAATGGCGTTGGGAACCGTCAGGCAGGGTAATAGCGGGCATAGTTGTTTTCCTTTTCAGTGGTGACCCATACCAGAGGCCACGTGAGTTACATTAATAGGCGGGCATTTTACCCTGACTAGCACTAGATACAAGCCTTTAGGTCAATTGAAATGCGATACAATACCATGCATAAAACAGCGAGGAGTTAGAATCACCTGTGAAAATTTATGTCGATGCCGATGCCTGCCCCAGCGTAATCAAAGATATTTTGTACCGAGTCTCTCAGCGCACTGGCATTGAGGTAATCCTAGTAGCCAATCAAGCGCTATCCACACCAAGAATTCCTAGTGTTCGAAGCATTCAGGTCAGTCAGGGCTTTGATGTAGCGGATAACCATATAGTGGAGCTGGCGGAAGTGGATGATCTAGTGATTACCGCGGATATCCCTCTGGCCGCTGAAGTGATCGATAAAGGGGCTAAGGCGCTTAACCCTCGAGGTGAGCTATATACTAAGAGTAATATTCGGTCGCGGCTCAATATGCGCGATTTTATGGACAGTATGCGCAATAGTGGTGTTCAGGTGGGCGGAGGGCCACCACCGTTAAGCCAGAGAGACCGTATGGATTTCGCCAATGCGCTGGATAGCTATATCGCTAAATTTAAGCGTTGATTAGTCGAGCATTCTGGCGATTTGTGCGGCAGTAAAAGGCCAGCCTTTTTCTCCACCATCCGCTGTTACTACTACGGGTATACGGGTACCGTATTGCGTCTGCAGTGCGGTATCAGAGGTAATATCAATCTCGACCAAATGCCAGCCTTTTCCCGCTAACAGCGGGTATAACAAACCTTTGGCTTGCTCACATAAATGGCATTTAGGGCCAGTGTAAATAATTAATTGCTTAGCCAAAACTACTACGCCTCGTGATCTTCCAAACATTGTGAATACGCGGGTTGCGCTCAAAATCCTTGTCCAATGTCTGCGGTGTAATATTCTCGCAGTTAAACTGACGCTCAGTCAGTGCGTCCAGTTTAAATTTACGGAAGTTATTGGAGAAAATCAGCACCCCCTGTGGCGCCAGTTTGGCCATGGCGGCGCGAATCATATCGCCATGGTCACTCTGTATATCCAGTACCGAGTCCATTTTTTTAGAGTTGGAAAAGGTCGGCGGATCGAGAAAAATCACATCGAAAACCTCTCCCTCCGCCTCCAGCCACTTAGTGCAATCCGCACGCAATAACTCATGGTTACTGGTATTTAGATTATTGAGGTCAAAATTCCGCCCTGCCCAATCTAAGTAAGTGTTGGACATATCAATACTGAGAGAACTCTTGGCGCCGGCCAGTGCCGCTTGCACCGTTGCCGTAGCGGTATAACAAAAAAGATTTAAAAAGCGCTTTCCCTTGACCAGCTCACCCAATAGCGCGCGCACAGGGCGATGATCAAGAAATAGTCCAGTATCCAAGTAGTCAGAGAGGTTAACCTCAAATCGTGCCCTACCCTCATTCACTTGTATTATATCGCTGGCGCCATCACCTACACGCTCATACTGATTATCGCCTTTTTGGCGGCGACGCTCCTTGTAGTGGATTTTACCCCGATAATCCGCTGCGAATTGCTTTACCGCCTGCTTTACTTGTGCAAATCGCTCACGGGCAAGCTTATCGGAGATAGTGCTGGGTGGCGCGTATTCCTGCACATAGATCGACTGATCATAGATATCCACGGCAACGGCATATTCGGGGATATCGGCATCATAGAGTCGGTAACAACTGATAGCTGACTTTTTGCGCCAACCATCCAATCGGCGCTGATTTTTCTTTAGCCGATTAAGCACCATGCGCGCCCCTTCACTGAGTGTCTGTACCGGTGCCGGCGTGCTAAGCCGTTCGGCAATACGCGCGGACTTTGACGTCATATCGGTAAATACTAATAACTTACAGGGGATATTGCCGTTATAAAGGCTGTACTGCTTGCTGGGACTAAGGTCGGTCTCGCGGCCCAGATCGACGTTGCCGGTAAAGATCGCGGCCTTCCAGCCAGCAAAGTTCTTTTGCAACACCGTACCTAGCTTTTGGTATAGCGGGATCAGCTCATCGATCTCGCCCAAACGCTCGCCATAGGGTGGGTTAGTTAGCAGTAGCCCATGCGCGGCGGTGGGCTTGCCAAACTGATCTATAGGCTTATGAGCCAAGCGAATATGTTCATCCAGACCAGCGTTTTCAATATTCTGGTTGGTAAATTCCAGCACCCGTGGATTGGCATCATAGCCACGGATATCCAATGTGAGATTTTGCAGACCGCGCTCTTTGCGCTCTTGCGCCTCTATTATCAGCGAATCCCATAGCGTTTGATCATGCTGTAACCAATGATGAAAGCCATACTGATTACGCAATAGACCTGGAGCTATATCAGCGGCCATCATTGCGCCTTCAATGATTAATGTGCCGCTACCACACATCGGGTCGAGTAAAGCGCCCCCTGTTGCGGCAATTTCAGGCCAGCCAGAGCGCAGTAATAAAGCAACTGCTAGATTCTCCTTGATCGGTGCACTGCCCTGCCCTGTTCTATAGCCACGCCGGTGCAAGCTTTCACCGGAAATATCTAACGACACAGTGACTCGACCTTTGTGCTGGCGCACTTGAATACGAATATCGGGATTTTTGGGGTCTACATCGGGACGTTCACCCTCAATCCGGCGGATACGATCAACTACGGCATCTTTAACCCGCTGGGAGCCAAACATGCTGTTATCGATTAGACGCGAGGTGCCGATAAAATCAATAGCAATACTTTGAGCAGCCGTTAGATGGCTTTCCCAGGCTATCTCATTGCACTGTTGATAGAGGTCGTCCGCTTGATTAAGCATAAAACTATGCAATGGCAGCAACACTCGATTGGCCAGGCGTGACCATAAACAGGTACGATAGGCCACATCTAAGGCACCCTCAAAATGCACAGCAGCCACGGTTTCTTTAACAGCGGTGGCTCCCAAGTCCCGCAACTCGTTAGCTAACAATAGCTCTAGCCCCTTGGGACAAGTCGCCAGCCAAGCCTGACTGTTCGATGTGGCACTCACAAATAGGATCCTTTCATTACCTTTAGGAATAAAGCACTCACCGTATAGACAAACAAAATATTCGACAGCGTCGGCAGAATTTGGTCAACTGGAAGCAGCGCAAAACAACGCGCGTATTCTATCGCTCTTTGAAACATTTTGTTTGATAAAAACTGCTATCAGCAGATTTTATAAGCTAAATAAATAGCTTAATAGCAGTTTCCTAAATCAACCCTTAGGAGATGATGTGAAAAAACATAAGAGAAATCAGGACCAACGTCTATTTGCCAAAGGCTACCAAGCGGCAATTCAACAACGCTCTCTGGCAACATGCCCTTATCAACAGCATTCAGTGATGGCATATCACTGGTCACGCGGTTGGCGGGAGGGACGTGAAGATTACTGGAGTGGTTTTAATCAAGCGACATTTCAGCAAAAGGCCGCCAACTTATAATAGCACTAATGCATTAATAACTATTTAATCGCTGGGCACAGGCCCGATGTAACAATCACTAAAACTTAAGCGGGAATTTATCCTGCTTCCGGCTCGCAAATAAAGACGGGCCACCGAAAAGGCCACAACTCATGCGCAGTTGTGGCCTTTTTTAGGACCCTTAAACAACCGCAAGGTAGTCTTTCTCATCTATCCAAAAAGACTCAGGCCCAATAATGCGAGCAATGCTAAAATACCCTGCTGTTGCATTTCATCTTTTAATTTATCCTCTTCTTCTTGCACCATCACTTCCAAATCATCTGCACTTACGTCTTCGACCTTATTGCCTTCGGCGACCGTACGTTTTTCGGCCCGCGAAGTAGCAATTTCACGCAGATGTTTGTTATAGCGCTTAAATGTCGATTCAAAGATATCCATGAAACCTAAAGTTAATGATTAACCTGTACTATTGATTAAACGTTACTGGTGCAATTATCCGCTCTTATCTGCAGTTTGAGAAGCCTCTACAGAGGCTTGAACTAAATCCAGCAACTCTCTCAGTGCCACAGAAATCATGGCAAAATCTGGCGTGGCTCCACGACGAAGATCTCTTACCATTGACTGCCAGCGAACGATCAGCGGTTGCTGCTGCACCTGCCAATCAGTAAATACCGCTTCGGGCTTACTCGCATTAACAGCTAACAGACTGGCGGTGAGTCTCCTGCGCTGGCTCTCTAAATCATCGACATAGGATTCTCGCGCCAGATCCTGCCAGCGATTATCCGGCTGTAAGCCAACGATCTGGGCCATAAACCAATCCAAAGATAAATATTCACCCAAGGTGAAGTAAAGTGCCGCTGACTTGTCAATCGACACACCTTGCTTAATGGCAGTATCGACAATACCTAAGCTTAGAAAAATACTATCCGATGCCGCTAATCTAGCCGCTAATTGAGGCTCGACCTGCTGCGCGACTAGCGCCTCTTTCTCAGCCCCCCAGAGTGTTAACCACTCCGCTTCATCTCGCGCCAGTTGCTGCTCAACCAGTCTACCCATCGGCTGTGCGAACTGTTCGATAATAGCGGTGCAATCAAGATTCGCGCGTCGATTGCGTAAGAACCATCGCGTCGTGCGGCGCACCAGGCGAATAAGCATATGCAACAAGTCCAGTTGCACATCTGCCACTAACGTGGCATCAGTTTCAATAGCCAACCACAGCTTATCAATAGCCAATACATTGATCACGATACTGTAGGCACGAATCACCTCCTCGACGGAGGCACCAGTTGACTCCATTTGGCGGAAGAAAAAACTAAAGCCCATTCTATCCACCACATCATTGGCCAACTGCGTGGCGATAATTTCATGACGCAATTGATGATCGGCAACAGCATCAGCATAACGAGTAATTAACTGTGCTGGAAATGCAGCATTGACTGACTTAGCCAGCCAGGGTTCCGATAGCAGATCAGCCTCAAACAGTGCCTCTTTAAGCATCACCTTGGAATAACAAATCAATACCGACAGCTCGGGCCTCGTCCACACTGTCTGATTGCGGTTGATACGCTCATTAAGTTGCTCATCCGTGGGTAAAAATTCCAGCTCAGGATCCAGTCGACCTGTCTCCTCCATCCACGCCATAAACCGCTGGTACTCGGCATGCTGTTGATCACTGCGGTGCATAGCCAAACTTATTGCCTGCGTTTGTCGTGCATTATTGTGCAATACCAGATTGGCTACCGTCTCGGTCATAGAAGCGAGAAATTTATTTCTCTTTGCCAAGCTAAGACGACTCTCTGAAACCTCCTTGTTGAGCAGAATTTTTATATTGACCTCATGGTCCGAACAATCAACACCAGCGGCATTATCAATAAAATCCGTATTACAGTGTCCACCGCGCAGACAAAACTCAATTCTGCCTCGCTGAGTCATACCCAAATTGCCACCTTCGCCAAATACTTTACAGCGCAACTCTCGCCCATTAACCCGCAGGGCGTCATTGGCTCTATCACCCACCTCGGCATTATTTTCAGCTGCCGCTTTTACATAGGTTCCAATGCCGCCGTTCCAAATTAAATCAACCTCTGATTTGAGTAATGTCGTCAGCAGTTCATTCGGGGTAATCTGAGTTTTATCAATATTAAAGCGTGCTTTGATCTGTGGTGTCAGCTTTATAGACTTGGCTGATCTTGAGTAGACTGCGCCTCCTTTCGACATTAATGCCTTATCAAAATCCTCCCACGTGGTCCTCGGGGTTTCAAATAATCGCTTGCGCTCTTTATAAGTTGTCGCCGCATCAGGATTGGGATCAATAAAAATATGCAGATGGTTAAATGCGGCGACCAATTGAATATGCTCAGATAACAACATGCCATTGCCAAACACATCACCGCCCATATCGCCAATACCAACAACACTAAAGTCTTGCTGTTGGATATTTATGCCTATTTCTCGGAAGTGGCGTTGCACGGCGACCCAAGCGCCTCGAGCAGTAATACCCATACCTTTATGGTCGTAGCCATTGCCACCCCCTGACGCGAAGGCATCGGCCAACCAAAAATCATTAGCACTGGATAGATCATTGGCTATATCGGAGAACGTCGCCGTACCTTTATCCGCTGCCACAACCAAGTAGGGATCGTCACCGTCGCGGCGGACAACATTCTCTGGTGGCACCACTTTGGTCTCTACTAGATTATCACTGATATCCAACAAAGCCTGTATATAAAGCTTGTAGCTAGCAATGCCCTCCTCAAGCCAGGCCTCCCGACCTGCAGCTACAGAGGCCTGTTTGGCAACAAACCCACCCTTAGCTCCCGTGGGCACAATCACCGCATTTTTAACTTGTTGAGCTTTTACCAAGCCCAATACTTCTGTGCGGTAGTCTTCCAATCGATCTGACCAGCGCAGGCCACCGCGGGCTACTTTACCGCCGCGAAGATGCACCCCCTCCACTCGGGGAGAATAAACAAAGATCTCAAAGGCCGGCCGTGGTTTTGGCGCCAATGCAATTTTGCTCGTTTCGAGTTTTACCGCAATATAGGGCTTGTGGCTACCATCATCCAAGACTTGGAAAAAGTTAGTGCGCAAGGTGGCATCGATCACCTCAAGGTAGGCTCTTAGCACAGTATCTTCGTTACTATTTTCCACGGATTCTAATGCCGCAATTACATTGCCCTTATAAGCATCGGCCTGCTCAGCGCGATTATCGCCGGTATAACTGGGGTCAAAATAGCATTTAAATAGAGCCACCAAATTGCGAGTAATATCCAGATAACGGGATAAAGTATCGGCAATAAACTCTTGGCTGTAGGAGACGCCTAACTGTTTTAAATAGCGAGCGTACAGGCGCAACATCGCCACTGATCGCCAGTCCAAACCAGCACCAACCACCAAACGGTTAAAGCTATCGTTTTCCGCATCACCTTGCCAAACCCTACTCAATGCCTCGATAAAATCGCTCTGAACCGCAGACACATCAACATCGACATCCAACGAGAATGACAGATCAAATTCTTGTAACCATATCTGAGTTTGGTTGTCAGGTTGAATTAAATAGGGACGCTCCATCATCACCCGAAATCCGAGATTTTCTAGCATTGGTATCATATCGGACAATGCCAGAGCCCTATCGCGGTGAAACAGCGTTAGTTGCAAATCATTATTATCGGCCTGATATTGATGTCTTAATTCAATGGCCAATTGATTGGCATCATCTAGTGAATCGAAAAATTCAATATGACGCAGAGCCTGCTCGGAATTATATTGCTCTGTATAAGCGGAGCTAAAGGCCTGCTTAAATCGCCGCGCCAATGTCAGTGCATCGGCTTCAGGCATAGTTTGCAAAGCGGTGTCAGTAAAATTATCCGACCAAGTAGTAGTGATTTGCTTGACCAAGTTCTCAAGCTGATCGCCCGTCACTTGCGGGGTGCTGTGCTGATCAAGTTGATAGACTAGGTAGATACGCACCAACACAGATTCGGGTAAAAACTGCGTGCTGAACTCAGATTCCACCGCACCCAATTGCTCGCCAATGGCCTCGCGAATTTTCTGCCGCGCCACTGTGCTAAATGCTTCGCGAGGAATGTAAACCAAACAACTGACAAATTTATTAAACGGATCTGGGTGCAAGAATACTTTGGTTGCCCGCCGCTCATAGATCTGCCAGATACCAATAGCAGTTGCAGATAATGCCTCACGGCTAACATGGAATAGTTCATCGCGCGGATGAAAATCTAGAATCGCCTGCAGTGCTTTACCATCGTGGCTAGTGGGGCTAAAGCCTGAATTGTCGATAACCCAGCTGATCTTTTTGCGCAATATCGGAATGCGCCGCGGGCTATAGGAGTAAAACTGCGAGGTATAGAGCCCCAAAAAGCGCACCTCACCCACTGCCACACCATCAGTATTGAAACGCTTGACGACAATATAATCTGAATAAATATCTCGATGCACTCTGGAGCGCTGAGCAGATTTGGTGACGCTGAGCACCTGATCGCTTTGATACAGTGCCTGCACCCCAGGACTTAACTCTGTAATAGTACCGCGGCGAGCATCACCATCATATTTTCGAAACAGACCAAAGCGACTATCTGATTTTTCTACGAGAGATTGTTTCCCTGCATTTTGTTGCAGGGAAAACTCTATACAGCCAGTAAAAGTGAAATACCCATTGTAGATCCAGCGCAGGAATTCCAGTGACTCCTGCACATCCTCCGTATCCGGTGCAACCTGTTGCAACTCTGTTATCAGACTGTCAAGGCGAGCGCGCATGGCTTCAAAATCATCAACCACAAGTTCGACATCATCCAATACTGCCAACAATTCTTGGTGTAGAGGATCCAGTTCATCCTCAGCATGGCGGTCTATTTCAATAGTAATGAGCGATTCATGCGTAGCTCCATCAATATACTCGGCATGGGTACTCTGCAAAACACCTTGATCATCGCGAAGAACCCAAACGGGATTGCTCTGCAAGTTGTAAATATTGAGCCCTCGTCGATTGAGTACAATGCGCAGCGAGTCGACCAGAAAAGGCATATCTCTCTGATTAATAAAAATACTGGTGTGGCGATTGGACCAGCCATCTGTATCAATAGCGGGATTAAATACTCGAATCGAGGCTTGGCATCTATCAGAGGATAGTGGACGATCAATGGCAAAATTCAGCAACCCCCATAAGCTATAAAAAATATCTGCCTCGGGGCGACCAAGATACTCAGCATCCGGGTGAAAGTGCACAGCACTGGCAATAAATTGATTAAACAACCGAGCTTGTGACTTATCTAGATTTTTTCTGGCGAGCTTACCCAACGAGGTCAATAATTGAGTACGCTGAGAACTATTTTTTGCATCCATTAGCGGGTTTTGCAACCTTTATGTGATTTATAAGTCTGTAACAGTGCTATATAAATTCAGATGATCTAGGGTAACAAAAGCCATTTCACTTTGGATAGCAAAAAAACAACTATTTTTACTCGATCTTGCTTACTAAACTATCAGCTAAACAACTGTTTACTAGACTAGACTCCAACAGAATAGACTAATAACTGACAAACAATAATTGAGACTTACTCGCAGAGACACTAAAATCGGGCTCCGCGTGTTTTACTGAACCAAATTTAGGGGTTACTTTTGCAACAGAATATCAACCAAATTAAACAGTGGCTGGCCAGCAAAATTGTCGGACAAGAGCATCTTGTAGAGCGCCTTATGATTGCCCTACTCGCCGACGGTCACCTGCTCGTCGAGGGTGCTCCCGGTCTGGCTAAAACCAAAGCCATCAAAACCCTCTCAGAGGGGCTGGAAGCCGATTTCCACCGCGTGCAATTTACTCCTGATTTGCTACCAGCAGATATTACTGGCAGTGATATCTACCGACCTCAACAGGGGACTTTCGAGTTTCAGGCCGGCCCGCTATTTCACAATTTGGTGCTCGCCGATGAGATTAATCGAGCGCCCGCTAAGGTTCAGTCGGCCCTACTTGAGGCCATGGCCGAACGACAAATCTCTGTGGGCAAAAATACCTATCAGTTACCCGAACTATTCTTGGTAATGGCAACTCAAAACCCTATCGAACAGGAAGGGACCTATCCGTTACCCGAAGCTCAGATGGATCGTTTTTTGATGCATATCATGGTCGACTACCCAGCACCTGAAACTGAGCGCGCCATTCTTGCCCTATCGCGTCAGGAAGCGCAGCAGCAATCCGAAGAGGCAATAGAGCAACTCAGTCAAAAAACCCTATTTACTGCACGCCAAGAAGTGCTTGCAGTGCATATGGCTGAGCCAGTCGAAGAGTATCTAGTACAGCTCATTCTGGCGACTAGAAATACCCAAGCTTATGGCGGTGATTTAGCGCTTTGGCTCGATTATGGTGCTAGCCCCCGCGCCACTATTGCACTAGATCGTTGCAGTCGCGCCCTCGCTTGGCTGGAAGGCCGAGATTTTGTGACACCAGATGATGTCCGTGCTGTAGCTCATGATGTGCTGCGTCATCGCTTGATTCTTAGCTTTGAAGCCGAGGCTGCTGGCATTACTGCCAATCAGGTAATAGACAAACTATTAGAGACTGTGCCATCCGCATGACCCAGCCGATTGATCGCATAGCGGATGCTGAACATCCCGCCATCGCCAGTCTTAGCCAGTTAATTAAGCTGCGCTATGGTGCGCGTGAGTTGACCGGATTCCCCAAGATACAAGCTAGGCAAATGTTAGCTGGCGGTCACAAGTCGCGGTTTCGCGGTCGTGGTATGGACTTTGATCAAGTGCGCATCTACCAGCCCGGTGATGATGTGCGCAGCATTGACTGGCGAGTTACCGCGCGCACTCAGGTCCCGCACACAAAAATATTTAGCGAGGAGCGTGAGCGCCCGATTCTGGTTATTAGTGATCTGCGCAGTCCGATGTTTTTTGGCAGCCAACGACTTAAATCAGTGGTGGCCTGTGAAATCTCTGCGGCCTTAGCCTGGGCCGGCCTCGCCGCCAATGATCGCGCAGGCGGATTGGTGTTCGGTCCGCAACAACAGGTCGATATTAAATCGCGCCGCAGTCATCACGCTGTTCTGCAATTTATACACGCTTTGCATGAGTACAGTGCTCAACTTGTCGAGCTACAAACAGACCGCTACAGCCTCGCCGATATCTTAGAAGAATCGCGGCAATTTATATTGCCCGGTAGCACTGTTTTTATTGTCAGTGACTTTCATGACCTGAATAACAACTGCGAACGCCATCTGTTTGAGCTGGCCCGTCATGGCAACCTGAACTTTTGCCATGTCTATGACGATATTGAGACCGAGCTGCCACCCCCCTCGCTCTATGCGGTAACCGACGGTCAACACCAGACAATGCTCGACAGTAGCAATACGCAGTTGCGCCAACGCTTTGTCGATGCGTTTAGCCAGCGTAGTCAGCATTTGCGTAAACTCAGTGAACAGTTGTCGGCGGGGTTGCTGTTGTTTAATAGTTCAGACTCAGTTATGTCCGTGCTAGCACGTGCCTATGGTAAGCGGCGCAAAGCAGCGGGCAAGTCGCGGAGCTAAATAACCCTATGATGGTGCTCTATTGAATCCTAACGACCCATTGGCGCAGTTACGCGATATCCACTTGCCCGCAGAGGTATCTTGGTGGCCTCTCGCTTGGGGCTGGTGGCTTTTAATTGGCCTTGCCAGCGCCGTGCTGATATGGCTGTTATGGACGTTACTAAAAGGTTACCAAGACAGACTTTATCGTCGTCAGGCACAGGCACAAATCGATTGGCTACAACAACAGCAAACTGCCCATATACTGCCGGCGATTTTTGCCATATTAAAGCAGGCCGCTAATACCGCTTATCCAGAACAACGCTTCGGCAGCCTGGACGTCAATCGGTTTATCGCGTTTTTACAACAGAGTTGCGACCAACCGATATTTGATCAGTTGCCCGATAACCTCGATAGCCTGCTCTATTCCAATCAGTCGCAAATTGATCAATCGTTACATGATCATTTGGTCACTAGTGCTAGCCTATGGATCGCCAAACACCCACAACAGGTGCCGACGATATGCTAAACCTGTTGTGGCCTTGGGCGCTACTATTACTGCCCCTACCCTATATCTATCGCCGCCTACGGTCACCGGCAGAGACTACGACACGTGCGTTGCGCGCGCCACTATTAGCCAGCGCCGCACAGGGCACAGACGCATCAATTCGCGGCGCCAACTGGCAACAAAAAGTAGTGCTATTGCTATTAAGCCTCTGTTGGCTAAGTGCTGTCATAGCGCTGAGTAGACCTGTGTGGATTGGTGAGCCTGTAGCGGTACCCACTAACGGGCGAGATATTTTACTGGCAGTCGATATCTCTGGCAGTATGGAACGGGAAGATATGACCCTGCGCGGTCGCGAAGTCAATCGACTTATCGCAGTCAAAGCCGTCGTCGGTGATTTTGTGGTTAAGCGTGAAGGCGATCGTCTAGGGCTTATCTTGTTTGGCGAGAAGGCCTATCTACAAACGCCTTTAACCTTTGATCGCAAAACCATGCAGACATTGTTAAACGAAGCGCAAATAGGTTTTGCTGGCAATAATGGTACCGCAATTGGCGATGCTATTGGTCTCGCGGTAAAACGCTTACAGGACCGCCCAGAAAATCATCGCGTGGTCATACTGCTAACCGACGGTGCCAATAATGCCGGTGAACTCGACCCTCTGACAGCTGCGGATTTAGCTCGTCGAGCCAAAGTAAAAATTTATACTATCGGCATTGGCGCAGATGTGCAGGAGACTTGGGGGTTATTTGGTAAACGAGTAACCAACCCCAGTGCCGATCTTGACGAAGCCGCTTTAACCAGCATTGCGGAAACCACCGGTGGATTGTTTTTTCGCGCGCGCAACCCTGAAGAACTAGCAGCCATTTATGCTGAACTCAACCGCCTTGAACCTTTAGAGCAGGACGCTGAGACCATTAGACCAGTGGCTAGTTTATATTACTTGCCTCTGGCGCTTGGCTTTGTATTGAGTTTACTGGTGGCTCTGATTAATAGTCGTAGAGGTCTCTATGGCTGAGTGGTTACAAAGCATTGGTGATTTTCACTTTCTGCGACCCTGGTGGTTTGCGGGCCTTATCCCCGTGGCACTGATTCTAGCTATTTACCAATGGCGGAAGCGCAGCGCCGGCAACTGGGAAACCATTATCAACTCACAATTACTGCCGTTTTTAATGCAGGGAGAGGATAACAACCGAACTAGCGCTAATCGACGCTTGATGATTGCGGTTATCAGCGCCTGGCTACTTTGCTGTACTAGCCTCGCTGGCCCTACATGGCAGCAGTTACCGCAACCTGTGCACAAACAAGACAGTGCACTTGTGCTTATCTTTGATTTATCGCCAAGTATGTTGGCGCAGGATATTACACCCAGTCGACTGGTGCGCGCCCGCTTTAAGCTGATCGATATTCTTAAGCAACGCAATGAAGGCTTTAGTGCACTGGTGGTCTACGGCGGTGAGGCCCACACAGTGTCACCATTAACGGAAGACAGCAATACCATTATTAGTCTGGTACCCATTTTGCACCCTAGCCTATTGATGGAATACGGTAGTAATACAGAGGATGCAATAGACACTGCGATTAAGCTTGCCGCTAACGGTGGCTATACGCAGGCCGACTTGCTGCTTATTACCGATGGTGTGGCAGCCTCGGCCTTTGCAACTATTCAGTCAATGCTAGCCGCCGCGGGCAACTACCGCTTATCGATTCTGGGCGTAGGCACCGCACAGGGTGCACCCATACCTTATGGTAATGGCAGTTTTGTCAAGGATAGTAGCGGCGCTATTTTGATCCCCAAACTCGATTCGCCATCGCTACAAAGATTAGCCAGTAATGCTGGTGGCAATTATCGAGAGCTCAGTGCCGATGATCGAGATATCCAACAATTACTGGCCGGCACCGAACAACTATTACCCGACGCCACTAGAGAACTGGACCGCTCTTTCGATCTATGGGACGATCAAGGGTTCTGGCTAGTGATTCTCCTCTTACCGATATTATTGCTGGGTTTCCGTAAAAATATTCTTGCGTTACTATTGCTCGGCCCCCTGCTGAGCCAACCACAACCCGCGCATGCGTCAGTATGGCAAGATCTGTGGCAAACACCCGACCAACAGGCAGCGGCGGCACTGGCAGCGGGTGACGCAAGCGCCGCCCAGGGACTTTTTAAGGATAGCCAGTGGCGTGCGAGCGCAGCCTACCGAGCCGGTGATTACGAAACCGCGATTAACCACTTTAAGCAGACAGATAGTGCTGATGGTCAATATAACCTTGGTAATGCCCTAGCCAAAGCCGGTGACTTAGGCGGAGCCATAGAGGCCTATAATCAAGCCTTGGCACAGCAACCCGATATGGAAGACGCGCTGGCCAATCGTGATCTAGTGGAAAAATTGAAACAGCAACAAGAACAACAGCAGAGCTCGTCTGACCAAGAGAAAAACCAAGAGCAAGAGCAAAATCAGCAACAGCAACAAAATCAAGATCAGCAACAATCTAGCGATGGACAAAGCAGCCAAAATCAGCAAAGCAATGATAAAGATCAGTCACAGCAAGATCAGCAACAACCTGAACAAGACGACAATCAGCAATCTGAACAAACACAACAATCTGAATCAGAGAAGCAAAAATCTGAGTCTGAGTCTGAATCCGAAAAGCAACAGGCACAACAAGCTCAAGCCGACGATACACTAAGCGATGAGGAAAAACAGAACCAACAAGAGATTGAGCAGATGTTACGCCGAGTTCCCGATGACCCCGGCGGCCTGCTGCGACAGAAATTCCGCTACCAGTCACAACAGCGTGCACTGGAGCAACGACGCCCCAAACCACCCAACGAGCAAGAGCGCTGGTAGATGAAAAGAGCCCCTATAACAGGTTTAATTACAGCATTGCTGCTAAGCGTTGCAACAACAAGCTGGGCGGACTTAACCGCCAAAGTGGATCGTACCATTTTAGACGCAAATGAAACGCTGCAACTGGTAATCCGCTACGATGGCCAAGCCTTCAGATCACAACCAGATTTCGAGCCACTGACCAGTGACTTTGAAATTCTGTCAAACAACCGTCAACAGCAATACAGTCGCGTTAATGGGCAATCACAGTCATACACTGACTGGAATCTAGTACTTATGCCGAAGCGTACCGGTGTGATTCTAGTGCCCTCATTAAGCTATAAAAATGACGTCAGTAATGCCCTCGAAATTACCGTGCGAGCAGCCAGTAATAGCTCCGCAAGTGCAGGCCAACAGCCTGTCTACACCGAAACATTAGTCGATAAAGACGCAGCTTATATTCAAGAACAAATTATTCTGACTCAGCGCCTATATACCTCAGTGCAACTATCAGATTTAAGTCTATCAGAGCTTGATATTGCCGATG